>JAKARM010000022.1 GCA_021822165.1 Microcaldota archaeon
TATCCATCTTCATTTCACCAATATTATACAAACTTACTACATTAATAATCAACTTAACACCTTGCTTTAATCCGTTTATCCAACTTCCGTTCGTTTCTCATCAATCCAATCATATCTGTATGTGATTTAAGCTTGATTTCCACATTCGATCTGAGCAGTTCCAACATTTCTTTTGCCATTTCATCGTGCAAATCGATCACTTCGCCAATCCTGTTTTGTATAACTCTAAAAAATAGGAACCGAATTGATTTCCATTTATCATTTTATTCAGTTCTATTGCTTGGATTGTTATTGTACGTGAATCCTTGGTGTTAAACACCAAATTTGGGTTGATGTCAGCACCATTTGCGTTTTTGTACGCTATGAAAATCGCTGCATCTTCAAAGGCGTGGTGTGGGTTTTCTACCATTAAATTATAATTTGTTTTTATGAATTCATAACCCTTTATTTTATCCAGTGTTGAAATTGCGTACGCTTTTTCGATATCTTTAGAACTTTGTGATTTAAGTACGTTATCGAGCAGCCTTTCGTATTCATTTATCGGCGTATATTCCAGTTGTGCTAATGTGTACAGAAGCATATTTCTTATCTCTGGCTCCCTATCTGCGACGCTAATCAATGCCTTTGCAACCCCCGGTAAGTTTATTTTTTTATTCTGGGATAATTTAATTATTGTGAATTCGGAAACTGGACCAGTTTTAAACTGATTTATTGAATTTATGATTAAATTTTCATCTTCAAAATTAGTTCTAGCACTTGATGCCCTTACTGCTATTGTTACAGAAGTGTGCTTTTCCATTATTGTTTTTATTGTGGCTGCTGCGACTTCATGATTCTTGTAATACGCCATGGTTTCACATATTCTGGCCAACACACCTTCATCGTTTTCCTTTTTTGCTAAAGTTTCTAATAGACCAACATCTCTGTTAAAATTTATTTCGGCATATGTAAGCGCGGTAAATGCCAGAATCCTATTATCTGCTATAGGGTCAGTCAAAAGCTGTTTCTTTATTACATTATAGTATTTTTTGGCATCAACCTTCCATATCGCCCACAACGCTAGTGCACGTATACTTGGGTCAGCAGATTGCAAGCTTTCTATAAACAGTTGTTCCCTATCTAATTTATACTGTGAAAGCAGCCAAAGCGCGCCACGCACGGTTTCTGAAGTTGCAGACAATTTAACGACAACCTTATCAAAAGTATCGATAGGCAACTTCTCACCGAAAGCTGCCAAAAGCAATTGCCGAGCTTCGAATTCTTTAGGATTTCCAGTTGTAGAATGTTTTAGGGCTCGTATGAGCTCCTCCCGGTAATCTTTAAAATATACTTTTATTGCATCGGCGATAAATGGAACAGAGTACTTTCCAAAGTCATATACACGTAGAGATTCAAAATATGTTTCCTTATCTTCTAATGTGATTATAAACGGTCTTATCTGATTTCTCAATAAATATAGATTCATAAAAAGTCTGCAAGTTCTTTTGTTTCCATCCTCAAATGGGTGCACATAAAATAAATCAAGATGCAACTTTAGTGCGTTCATAAACGCTATAAGGTTGTTAGATTCAGGAATATTGATTGCTGTTGCAATTTTCACCAGTGCAGCATCTATCCCAACAGGAGGAGGCGTAACATAAGACCCAAAATTGACCCTAAACCTCTTTTTGCCTGAGTATATGCCTAAAATCCCATACATAATTTGCGAATGAATATCCAGAATATCTTTCTTGGTTATCTTGGTTTTGGCTGCAATGATTAGACTCTCGTACGCACTTTTATGATTCATCAATTCCATATAATCAGAAATAGATGCTTTTCCATCAAAGAGATTGCTATTAAAAAGAAGTTCAGCAGTATTAAGATCAGCTTTGTTGCCTTCTATGGCGCTGCTGTAATAAATCATCTTTAAAATGCTGTTCTTTATCGTGTTTTCCAGATCCAAAGAGGATGTCTGTGGTACACCTGACAGTAGACTGGAAAAGATGCTCCCATAACTATTAAAATCTTCCATCCCACCAATTATCGATTATAAAAACCTTCAAATGTCTGGAGAGGGATTAGGCTGTGCTCTCGCAGTCTTGATAATAGCACACAGAAGTCTTTGCCTTCCTATTTATAATTATTCTCTTCTTCATCTCCTTCCTAGTAGATCTTTTTACAATTGTCCACATCGATTTTTCAGTTTTTCTTTCTCTCATAAAATTACTTCATTAAATTAGATGGAGGGGATTTTAATTATATATACTTTATTATTATTGTTCTGCTGTGTTGAATAATTCCTCCTTTTCTGAGAGTTCCACTATTAAGAATTAATCCATGGGCCTGTTTAAAGGCCCATGGCATGTAGTTTTGGCGACTACATGATCAAATATGGGAATAGGGGACTATATAAAAGTAAGGTGCCCTGCGGGCGATGGGGTAAAAAGTGCAGTAACAACAGGAATTGGCCGAAGTACAATGAACAGTTAGTTGTGAGAGGAGAATTCTATCTTGATTTCGACTTTGTAACAAATTGGCAAAAAGAATTGAAGGAGATGAATAAGGGTAAGTAGGTGCCCCATTCAAATTTCCAGCGTCATTTATAGGATGGCAAGCAGTAGGGCATCAATGGTTGGATTACAGAGGATTGGGAGGAATCGCAAGAAAACTATCAGGATTTGGTCTGATTCCTGAATACGATGATTACACGACAATATGGTACAGAGTCCATAACTTTAAACCCGACATTCAACTTCTGGATTATGATGATCTTGAGGTCGGATGCGACGGGACAGGACTGAAGACTAATAATGCAGGACATTACAGGATATACAAATACGGTGAAAGGACGCGCAAGAAACATCTTGTCGTCATAATAACGGGTGATGTCAGACGCAAAAAGTTAATCGGTGTGGACGCGTACATAGAGGGTGAAGGACCGAGTGAACCGAAGGTTGGCATGAAGCACGTAGATAAAATTGTATGGAAAGGAAAACGGATAAAGAAGTATTATGGAGATGGTGCTTTTGATACAAACAATACATTTGCACAATTGGAAGAGTTAGGTATCGAACCTGCCACACCCGTCCATATAGACGCATCTCCGTTAGGGAGCGATCCACCCAGGAGGAGGGCGGTGAGAACCCAATTCAACCTTCCTTCAGGGCCGGGAAGGTGGAAGTTTCATGACACCAAGAAAAGGAGAAAAAGAATGCAAAAACGATGGAGGGATCGAGTGAAACATGGGTTGCGGTGGCCAGGAACAGAGGGCATTTTCTCTGCGGTAAAGAGAAGATTTGGAGAAAATACTGTCAGCAAAAAGAAGGAGAACCTAATTGCCGAGGCGATCCAGCGATTTTGGACATATGATATAATCTGTGACTACGCGCTGCAGAGAGTGTGATACAGAAAATCGATTAAAGTTAGTCCGCTTCCCTGGATTATTCAACAGAGCAGCGAAATGCATAGATTTATTAATTATATCTAAGTAGATACTTCAAAGACGTGCGCACTGTGCGGCCAAGAAACAAACGGAAGAGTGCATAGGGGATTGTATAGATGTAAACTATACAGCAAACAGTTCAACGCTGATGCGAATGGTGCGTTGAACATAATGAAAAGGTATCTCCAAATCCCGCTGCAACAGGGCAGCGGTATAAGAGTAGTGGGTGTCCTGGCACACCCTGCGGTATACCGTTGGAATGAACACAGATGGTGCAATGATGCCAACGGTTGAAACGAACCTTGAAACCGTGAGGAACCCCACAGAATTTATTCGTGGGAGGATGTCAGGATATAGCATCGATGCAGTATCGGTCGGTAAGGGCGGGATGGATTAAGCTGCGCCCATGTAGAGATGTGTTGGTGTAGCAGATGGTCCTGCCCGTAATATCAAGCGCTGTCGGAAGCTCGTTCTCCATCATAGAGGGGATAATATCCAGCCACGGCTACGCTGCCATATTCATATTGATGGTCCTGGAGAGCTCCTCGATCCCTGTGCCGAGCGAGATAGTCCTGCCGCTCGCAGGGGTAATGGCTGCGGAGGGGATACTCGGCTTCTACCCGGCGCTGCTGGTCGCGACGGTCGGAAGCCTGATAGGGATGGGGATAGATTACTACATAGGATATTTCGTTGGGAAAGACATAGTCTATAGGCACCTCGAACTCTTCCATGTCACGAAAACCTCGCTGCGGAAATTTGACAGGTGGTTTGACCAAAACGGCGAGGCGGTCGTATTCATCTCCAGGATGGTTCCGGTTATCAGGACCGTTGCAAGCCTGCCGGCCGGCTTTGCCAGGATGGCAAAAAGGAAGTTCTTCACATATTCCGCGGCAGGGGCCCTCGTATGGGACGCGGTGCTGATGGGGTTCGGGTTCGTGACATTCAATTCGTATAACGGATCGGCTGCCAGCGCGACCATTATCCTCATAGTGCTTGCGCTTTTCGGGACGGTGCTCTATTTTGTCTACCATACCATGAAAAAGCATCTCAGGTAATGGGATTTGTACTATGCCCGAATGGAGGGCATAGCGGCTTTTGCCCAATATGCCGTTTGCCTGTCACCCCCCTGCAGCAGCAAAGGTTTATATTTTTAGAGAGGGGAAAGCTCCTTGTGATGAATTAGGTGATCACCGAGCTTCGGCTATGAGGAATGGCAGACGGGCTGATATATTGAACGTAATGGAAAAACTGCACAAAACCGCCATAAGCGCCACCGACATCGCATCGCAGTTCTGGTGCGAGAAGCAGATGGAGCTCAACTGCATGCACGGGAGCAGGATAACGAGGCAGATCAATGTCGGGAGGAAGATGCACGAGGAGCTGGAGCATGAGGCCAATGTCCCGCTCATGCTGCAGCCGCGCAGCTACGCAGACTCGATGTACAAGAAGCTCTACTCGAGCATGCTGGCCGTCGAATCCATAAGGGAGAGGGGGAGGGCGAGGGAGATAGCGGTATACGGCTCCATCAGCGGCTACAGGCTTGTAGGGAAGATAGACCAGCTGGATTTCAGGGACGGGATGGCCCACATAACGGAGGACAAAACTAGGTCGGTGGATACGCTGCCTTCAGAGCAGCAGCTGCTCACGCAGAAGGTCCAGGTCATGATATACAGGAGGATGTTTGACGACATAATAGGGGGGCTCTACACGGGGGGCAATTTCAACGCCAGCTACGGCATATCCAAGATGGAAGTGACCCCGGAATTTGCGCGCCAGCTTGAGGCGGAGGGCGTCGACCAGGAGCTCAGGAAGATCATGAAGGTATCGGATAGGTTCTTCTCCGGGATAAAAGCGCTGGGAAGGGTCGGCGACACGCTGCGGATAAGATACCTCAACCAGCAGACAGGGCGGGAGATGAAGCTGTACGACTTCCAATACGATGCGAAGGAGACGGACGGCTATATCGGTTTTGCGATGAAATACTGGAGCGGGGCGAGGGAGGCGCTCCCGGTGCCAGCCGAAGAAAAATGGAAGTGCTCCTTCTGCGCATTTTTCAAGAAGGAGTGCACCACATGGTCGTAGGGCCGCGGGGATATGGATGGATCTCAACAAGGAAAGCCTCAGGAGGGATTTCTCGAAGGACCATGAGAGATATTACTCCCCAAAGCTGTTCAAGGAGGAGGGGTTCATCAGGAAAAATTGCAAGGGGTGCGGGAAAAACTTCTGGACGCTCGACAGCGGCAGGGAGTTCTGCGGCGACTCTGAACACCAGCCCTACTCCTTCATGAAGGATAAGACGGAGGACATAAGCTACCTCGATTTCTGGAAGAAGTTCTCAGGCTTCTTCGAAAGGAACGGGCATACGGTGGTGGAGAAATACCCCGTGGTGAGCAGGTGGAGGCAGGATCTCTATTTCACGATAGCGAGCATACAGGACTTCCAGAGGCTCGAGAACGGGAAGATGGGGTTTGAGTACAGCGCCAACCCGCTTCTCGTGCCGCAGATATGCATGAGGTTCAACGACATACCAAATGTTGGGGTGACGGGAAGGCACATGACATCGTTCATGATGGCGGGGCAGCACGCCTTCAACTACCCGAAGGAGGGGTACTGGGTGGACAGGACGATAGAGCTCAACTACGGCTTCCTTACAGGGGAGCTCGGGGTGAAGAAGGAGGAGCTGACCTACATCGAGGACGTATGGGCGATGGGGGACTTCTCGGAGTTCGGGCCCTGCCTCGAAAGCTTCGCCAACGGGCTGGAGCTCGTCAACAGCGTCTTCACGGAATTTGAGTTCACTAACGGCAAGGTCCGCGAGCTCGACGGCAAGGTAGTGGATGTCGGATGGGGGTTCGAGAGGCTCATATGGTTCTACACCAGGAAGCAGACCGCGTACGACGCCGTGTTCAGGAAGGAGCTGGAATACGCCTACTCGGCGACGGGGCTCAGGCCGGACAGGGCGCTCTACGGGAAGGTAGCAGGCAAGCTCGGGGAGATAGACATAACGGAGGAAAAGAGCGGCGGGCTGGAGGATAGGGTTATGAAGGGATCAGGGGTGACGGAGAGGGAATACAGGGAGGTGATAAAGCCGATGCAGGCGATGTACGCGATAGTGGACCATACGAGGACCCTCCTGTTCGCGATAAACGACGGCGCCCTCCCGAGCAACATGGGCGGGGGGTACAACCTCAGGATACTCCTGAGGAGGGTGCTTGACTTCGTTGACGACTACCACCTGAACATCGACCTCATGAAGCTGGTCGAGGTGGAGGCTGCGGAGCTGAAGGGGCTTTTCGGCGGGATAGACGAGAGCATGGAGGAGGTGAAGGAGGTATTCGACGTGGAAAGGAAGAGATACCTCAAGAGCAAGGAGTCCGCGTACAAGACGGTCGATGCCGCGATAAGGAGAGGGAGCAGGCTCGACGGCAGCGCGCTGAAGACCCTCTACGAGAGCAACGGCATAACCCCGGACTTCATCATGAACGTAGCGAGATCCAAGAAACTGGAAATAGAGATAGACGAGAACGCATACAACGACCTGTTGAAGGACAACTTCGTGGAGAAAAGGAAGGTCACGGAAAAGAGAGCGGGATTCGACATCGACCTCTCGGGGATCGATAAAACAGAGAGGCTCTTCTACTCTCTGCCGTCGGGAGAGGCCGACGCGAAGGTGTTAAGGGCAAAGGGGAAGATGGTCGTCCTGGACAAAACCCCATTCTACGCCGAGAGCGGAGGGCAGGAGGAGGACCATGGCACCATAGGCGGGATCGCTGTCGAAGACGTACAGAGCGTCGGCGGGGTGATAATACATATCATGGAATCGGACCCTCCGTTCTCCGAAGGGGAGAAAGTGCACTGCGCAGTCGACATGGAGAGAAGGGCAAGGCTTATGGCCCACCATACGGCAACCCACCTCGTAAGCGCCGCCGCCAGGAAGGTGTTGGGCAAGCATGCATGGCAGGAGGGGGCGAGGAAGTCGGCGGAGAAGGCGCACATCGACATAGCGCATTATGAAAAGCTTAGCGACGGACAGGTCAGGGAGATAGAGGACACAGCCAACTCCTACATCCTGCACGGGATGAAGGTGAAGATGGAGGAGATGGAGAGGGGGAGCGCGGAATCGAGGTTCGGATTTTCCATATACCAGGGGCACGGCGTGCCTGCGAGCAGGATAAGGATTGTCGAGATATCGGACCTCTCCGGGAACCTGATAGACGCAGAGGCGTGCGGAGGGCTCCACATCGCAGGGAAGGAGTCGATGATAGGGATCATAAAGATAATATCTTCGTCGAGGATACATGACGGGGTAGACAGGATCGAATTCGTGGCAGGAGCCGCTGCCGCGGATTATATACGCGGCATGGAGTCTGATATAAAAACCGCCTCAGGGATAGCGGGCGTGGACAGGGACAAGCTCATAAAAGGGATACAATCCATGAAGGAGGAATGCCTTTCGGCAAAGAAGATGCTCGCCTTGGCAGAGGATGAGCTCACCACAAGCATCTTGAAGGAGCTTGCCGCGGAGAAAGGGACCGTTGTGAGAGAGCTAAACTACGGAAGGGCAGCGCTCAGGGAGATAGCAAAGGCGTTCATAGAGGGGCGGAAGGACAGATCGATCGTGCTCTACAACCCCGAGGGAGAGGCGGTGGCAATGGCGGGGGATGATAGCGGGACAGGGGCATTAGAAAACCTCAATGCTTTCGCGGAGAGGGAAGGGAGGCATTTCAAGGGAGGGGGAACCGCGAAGATGGCGGAAGGGAGGCTCGATTGAGAGGTGGGAGGCATGCCGATCGACCCCTATCTTGTCCTGATATACCCCCTCCTGTTCATATTCCCTGCATATGCGGCCAACGGGATACCCGTACTCATGGGAGGGGGCAAACCGCTGGACGGGGGGAAGAAGATAAACGGCAGGCGGCTATTCGGAAACAATAAGACAATAAGAGGGACGGCCTCTAGCATCGCGGCAGGGGTGGTCGTCGGGCTTCTCGAGTACCCGGTTGCGCACTACCTCCTCTACACGGCGATATTGCTGACGCTGGGGGCGAACTTCGGGGACCTGGCAGGCAGCTTCATAAAGAGGCGCATCGACATGAAGCCGGGCATGTCGCTCCCGCTGCTGGACCAGTACGGTTTCTTCATAGCCGCGCTTGCATTCGACTATCCGGTAGGCCATTATCCCGATCTCTACGGGATGTTATTCATAACCGTGGTTACAGGGCTGCTGCACGTGCTGACCAACAGGGGGGCATATGCCCTCAAGCTCAAATCCGTGCCATGGTAACGAGTGCCCCCACCGATTGGAGAAGCCATTGACTCCGCAAAATCAAGGCAGTCAGAAGGGTTAATAAAGATTGGTTGTGATTGTAATTCCATGCATAAGCTCTTTCCGCCAGGCGTAGGGGTGACCCAGATAAGGGGGCTGGTCAACATACTCAGGGATAACTCCGGCAAGCTGGAGATGTCCAAGCTGGCAGAGGAGTCCGACGAGGAGGTAGACGACCTGTTGCCCATAATAGAGGCATCGGTGCTTCTCGGGCTTGCAAGGACAGGGGGGGACGCGGTCGCGCTGACCGAGGACGGGAAGAAATTCGCCTCCAGGGAGGTGCAGGCGATGCTGAGGGCGAAGATCGTCTCCGTCGAGCCGTTTAAAAGCGTCATAGCCATTCTGGGAGAGAGGAAAAGCGCCACTACGCACGACCTTGTAGTGCTGCTGCACGGCAAGAAAAACCTCTATCGCGGCGGGGCTGACGAGGCCGCAGAGCAATTGAGGAACGTGCTGCTCCATTGGGGGGTGAGGGTAAAGCTTCTCAGCTACAACCTGAAGGGCGATGCATGGTCCATGAAAAGGTACGTATGACCCTATGACGTCAGCTCCTTGTATATGTCGTCCATGAGGCCGATGAATTCGCTGTCGTGCCTGTTCCTCGGGTATTTCAGCTTGACCTGCTTGACCGCCTTCACCCTCGAAGGCTGGTTAGATAGGACGACGATCTTGTTCGAAAGCTCTACCGCTTCCTCCACGTTATGGGTAACCATTATCACCGCGTCCACGGATACGTCGCTGGTATGCAGCATCTCGCTTATGTCCTCCCTGAGGACGTTTGCGGTAAGCTCGTCGAGGGAGCTGAAGGGCTCGTCCATGAGGAGGACCCTCGGGTGGGATATGATTGCCCTTGCGATCCCTATCCTCTGCTTCATGCCTCCGCTCATCGCGTTAGGATAGTAGTCCTCGAAACCCGTAAGCCCGAACTTCTCGAGCAGGGAAAATGCGCGCGACCTCTTTTCTGCATCCGACATCTCGAAGCTCGATAGCCCTATCTTCACATTCTCGGCATTGGTAAGCCATGGCAGGAGCGCGAAATCCTGGAAGACGAACGATATCTCGCTGATGGGCCTCTTTATCTCCTTCGACTCATAGAGCACTTTGCCCGACGAGGGCCTCACGAGCCCGGCGATGTTCCGCAGGAGCGTGCTCTTCCCGCAGCCCGACGGGCCGATTATGGAGACGAAATCCCCCTTCTTCACATCAAAGGATATCCCGTCTATTATCTTGAGCTTCGGATTGTTCGGGAAGTGGAATGAGAGCTCCCTGATCTCGATTATGTCCGCCATTGGAAACCCTACGTATATATTCTTGAAATAGCGTTATAAAGCCTCCTCCAGAGCAGGGTGTTTATGATCAGGACCATCGCCGCGAAATTGAGCAGGGCAAGCCCCATGAGGGCGAGGTTGCCGGAGGACAAGGAGAGGTCGAGGAGCTTCCCCATCCCTATGTTTACGCCGGTCACCACCGTGCTTCCGCTTATCCCTGTAGTTGTGAAGTACTCGGCGACTATCGTGGCGTTCCATTCCGCGGCTATCCCTGTCACGCTTCCGGTCAGGATGCCTGGTATGAGTGCCTTAAGGTATATGTCCTTCCATGCGTCTCCCTCCTTCACGTTGAATATCCTCTTCACCTCCAGCACGCCGGCCGGGAGGTTCCTCGAGCTGGCGACTATGCTGAACACTATGTACCATATCCCGCTGAGGAAGAGCACGGAAAAGGCGACCAGCTCGGCATGCATCGGATACTTCTCCAGGCTCACAATTATCATCGGCAGCAGTATGGTGGCAGGGATCGAGGCCATGATCTGGAAGAGAAGGAGGTACTTCTTCGCGTTGCCGGACATGAAGACGAGATAGACGCAGAGCGGGAGACCTATGGCCAGTATCACGAAATATGTGAACCAAACCCTGGCGAAGGTCGCCGCGAGCGATTCGAGGACCAGCAGCTCGTACTTCGCCACCACCGCGAGCAGCCCGGCGAGATAGGCGTAATATAACGCTGCGAGAAGCGCCAGCGCATAGAGCAGCTTGCGCTGCCACCTCCCAGGAGGCTTTATGCCTATCTGCATGCCCCTCCTCCCTATCGCCCTTATATTCCGGACCGCTCTGGAATTCGCAGCGGCTATCCCCTCGTTCAGCACCCTGAAATTGCTGATCTCGGCAAAACGCCTGAATATCGCGGCTATCTTCACGGGACGGAGCATGCTGAAAGGATCCTGGTGCGCCACGGGTTGCGCGGCCCTGTTATACCTGGTAACGCGGTTCTCCAGAGGCAGAAAGAAGAGCATGCGCGTGGCGATGACGAATGCTATGAAGACCCCTATGCCCAGGAGGTAATAAAGCATATGACCCGGTGAGGTGGAGAAGGCGAGGCGCGTGAGCGCGACCCCTATGCCGTACTTCACCGAATAGTTGGACCTCCCTGCGGAAAATATCTCGCTTGTGACGAGATAAAAGAGCCCTATGGACCACGAAAGGATCGATTGCTCCACGACGCGCGGAAGGCTCGCCGGGATAAATATCTTCTTCGTGCGCTCCCACGCGGTCATGTGATAGAGGTCCGCTATCTCCACGAACTCCTTCGGCAGCGTCTTGACCGACTCGTAGACTGCGAAGATTATGTTCCAGACCATCGAGGTGATTATAAGGAATATCACCGCGGCATTGACCCCGATCGGCCCTGGCAGCATCGCTATGATGATGAAGATCGCGAAGGGGAAGAAGGTCAGTATCGGCAGGGTCTGGAATATGTCCACGATGGGGATCAGTATCCGCTCCGCCCTCTTCGAGAGGGCGGAATATATGCCGACATAGAGGGCGATGGCTATGGATATGAAGAGCGCGGCGAACATCCTCGCCCACGAAGCCAGGGTATCCTCTATGAGGGATGCAAATATTCCCAACACGCTATCAGTGGTGATTGACCCCTTACCAATATATATGTTTTCAACAGCTGCGGAAGATGGGGATGGC
>JAKARM010000023.1 GCA_021822165.1 Microcaldota archaeon
CCTGAAGAACGGGCTCGCCAATTACACAGAGGAGGAACCCGAGGAGAGGGGGGCAAGGGAACTTCCGGTAAGCATCAGGAGGGACAGAAACGCAGTAAAGAAAAGGGCATACCTCAGATGATACCGCATATGTGCCGGTTTCTTCCACAGATTGCTTCAAACCCATTCTAGTTATGCAGGTCTTCGGCGAATCCGCGCACGAAAACCGATATCGGTTCCGTAGCGATGCCCTGATTTTGAATAGGGGAGGCAATAGGATAAACGTTGGGGAACGCCCAAAATTTGGCAAAAAGGGTTGGTGGAGACTTTTAGATATCTATGGGGAGACAGCCCGATTTCAGGTATTTGGGATTAAACTCGGGATCTAAGAGGGTTTTGTTGGTAACTAGGCTTCTGGGAAATACCGCGCACGCGGTGACACCAAAGCCAACAGAATGCGCGAGAATAATAATTCTGTCTTGCCGACTCAGGGGAACAACGTGTCCGGGTCTCTTGGCAGGAAGGTAACCTCCCTTACATTCTTGAATCCGAGCAGCTGCATCATTATCCTTGTCAGGCCAAAGCCGTAGCCCGCGTGCATGGGGGCCCCGTACTTGAAGAAGTTCAGATAAAATTCAAGGTTTTGTACCTGCATGCCCTTCTCTTCCGCCTGCTTGACCAGAACATCATACCTGTGCTCCCTCTGCGCACCCGTGGTTATCTCAAGACCTTTATAGAGAAGGTCGTAACTGTATGTTGTTTTGTGGTCCTCGGACGACCTCATGTGGTAGAATGGTCTGACGCTGATAGGGAACTCCGTCAGAAATACGAAATCCTGACCGAGCTTCTCCTTCACATACGCCCCAAGGACCTTCTCGCCATCGGAACTCAAGTCCGAACTCCTGTCAACAGCCACACCGGCCTTCTCCACGATGTCCTGCGCCTCCTTCATTGTTATCCTCGGAAATGGAGTCTCCGGGACTATGAGCTCTGTGCCGAACTGCTCTTTGAGCACGGTGCCCCATCTCTCCTTGAGCCTGCCCAGTATGTGGACAAGCCACTTTTCCTCGAATGCCATAAGCTCCTCGATAGAGCTGACATGACCTATCTCAACGTCCAACGATGTGAACTCAGTATCGTGCCTATAGGTATGTGATGGATTCGCCCTGAAGACAGGACCGACCTCGAATACCTTGTCAAAGCCGGCACAAATCGCCATCTGTTTATAGAATTGCGGCGACTGCGCCAGGAATGCCTCCTTCCCGAAATAGGGCAGCGCAAACACCTCGGCACCGCTTTCCGATGGGGCGCCTATGAGCTTGGGAGTATGTAACTCTATGAATCCATCCTCAGTAAAGTACTCCCTAGCGAAGACCTCAAAATCCGTCATTATCTTGAATATCAAACGCTTCCTCGGCTCCCTGAGATCCAGCACCCTCCATTTAAAGCGGGTATCGAAGTTCGCTTCGGTCTTCCCGGAAGGATCCAAGGGAAGCGGCTCGGCGGCAATGCTCGTAACCTTCATCTCCGTGGGTATAAGCTCCATCCCTCTCTTTACTGCAGGGTTGGCGCTGAGATCGCCCCTTGCCCATATTGTAGACTGCCTGGTCAACTTTTCAACCGCATCGACGACCGCCTTGGGCGAACCGTCCTTCTTGATAGTAACCTGTACGCGCCTGCCATCCGAGTAAACAGTCAAAAATATAATATGCCTAAGATCCCTTATCTCTTCCACAAACCCTTTTACCTCTCCATTTACCATTTCAACACCGAAGATAACGATACCTGCAGATGCGACTTCCGAGTCCCTGAATAAATCAGATAACAAAGAATTTACGAGTTTCGCAGATGGCTTATGCGCAAATCCATCGGACTGTTTTGCAACATGTTCCCATTTCCCTTACAGTTTAACTTCGCACCGCCTTTTCGGACCTCTAAAAAATATGGATACAGATATGGGTTCATTGTAGGGTTTGGATTACTTGGAGATAAAGAGATACCAGTAAAAACCTCTATCAAATAGGCAGCATATAACCGATTGAAGTTCACCTTTATCCCAAACCAAAAATTCCGAGTTAAAGGGCAGGCATTATATTATATCGGCTTTAGGTAAATCTCGTTTATGCGGGCTGCATCTGCCTTGTAAGGATGGTGGAGATACCCGCATCAGACCTTCCTGGCTCTCTCTATCATCTTCGAGAAGTCCTGTACCCCCTTGACCACATCCTTTATCTTTGGGTTGAGCCTGTACCCGAGGCCATAGCCGTTGCTTGTCCTTATGTGGGTGGGCTGTATGACGTTGAGGTCTAGCGAAAGCTCCCTTAACGTTATGATAAGCGTCTTCCTGGTAAACTTCTTTTCGAGCACCGCGTAAAGCTCCCTCGTCGTGCGCGGGGACTTCTTCAGGAGCAGCCCCATCACGGCGTAGTTGGGCCTGCTTATAGCTTTTCTCAGCGCCCAGATTTCATCAAGTTCCTTCCCTTTCTTTGCCATATACGATTCTTTGCAGATAAAGGTTTATAAGCGTTCCCATATGGCGGAGTTTTGCGCAAAATGGGGCGTTTACGAGGGGATAATGGCTGTCGCGATGAAATGGGCTGTCCCAGTTCCGGTAATGAAAAAATAAACAGGCATATACAAAAGTATAAATATGTTTACTAAACTATACAAACAGGTGTATCGTGTGGGGTTTTCGATCGGCAGCCTGGCTGCGCGCATCAGGAAGGAAAAGAAGGAGGCATGCAAGCCATCGCCCTTGAACTTCCTTGTGGGGAAGGAGTCCGTGGACGAGGTGATAGAGGCGAGGGGGCAGTGGATCCTGGGCAGGAAGGGGAGGGCCCTTTTTTACCTCCTTGACGGGAGCACCTCGGAGGGGGAGAGGATGGCCGCAGAAACGGCGAAGGCGAAATGCATAAGCAGGATATTGGAGAACACGGAAAACCCCCAAACAGCGATGCACGCCAAAGATATCGCCGCGCCATTCCTGCAGGGCGCCGAAAGGGGCGAGTTCCTCTCGTACATCGTCGCGCACGATGTCGCAGGAAACGGGCCGATAAGCATGCTCATGGAGAACCCGGAGGTGGAGGAAATCGTGGTTAACTCCCCAGAGGCAGAGATAGGGATATATCACGCAAGATACGGTTTCTGCCGTACAAACCTGCGGTTCGCGAACGAGCAGGCGTTCAGGTTCACGATAAACAGGCTCGTGAAATCCACGGAAAAAGAGCTCAGCTCTGCATACCCGATAATCGATGCGCAGATGGAGGACGGCGCAAGGGTCCATGCCCAGATCAGGCCGCATGCCGTCAACGGGGCTGCCGCCTCGATAAGGTTGAGGGGCGACAGGAGGAAGGACATAAGGGAACTCATGTCCGGGAAGGCCGTCGATGCGGCAACAGCCGCATACCTCTGGATGGCGATAGAGACAGGGCACAATATCGTGATCACCGGGGCGCCTTCCTCGGGAAAGACCACCCTGCTGAATGCGCTGATGGATTTCGCCCCGAAGTACCACAGGATAATAGCGATAGAGGACGAGGCCAGCGAGCTGAGATTCGGCGAGGGCATGCCGAATGCGGTATCGCTGCTGAGCACGGCGAAAGGGGCATCCCTCAAGGACCAGGTGGTGAACGCGCTCCATATGAGGCCCGACAGGCTCATCGTCGGGGAGCTGAGAGGGGAGGAGGCGAGGGAGGTATTCTTCGGGGCGAATGTGGGGGTGCCGTTCATGACCACGATCCACACGAAGGGGGATGGGAGCGCCGTCACCAACAGGCTCGGATCCAAACCCATGAGCGTAGAGCCCGAAGCGCTATGCATGCTCGACATAGCCGTCCTCATGGATGCCGCAGGGGGCAGGAGGAGGATAGGAGGGATAAGCGAATACAGGTGGGCATGCAGGGGGGAGATGGAGATGGAGGAGGGAAACCCCCTCTCGGTCACGCAGATCTCTAAAGAGGGCATTGCCGATATGAAAAGCGCCGCGGGCTCGAAAGTCGTGGCAAGCTATGCAGATTCCAGGCTGATCAGCCCTGCAGCGGCGATAAGGGAGCTCCGGAAGAGGGAGGGCTATCTCCAGGGCATGGCAGGGGAGAACGGAATGTCATCCGGTGAATACATATGCAGATACCAGACATGAGCGGCGCATTGCAGGATAGGAAAACCGCGATATCCGCCATAGGCGCCGCCATGGCTGCCGCGTTAGTCGCGGCGGTTTATCTGTCGGCGGGCGGGAATGCAGCCCCTGCCATAGCGGTGCCCGCCCTTGGGATATACGCCATAATGCTCTATGCGGACAGGATATTCGTAAGGAGGGAGGAGGAGAGGGAGGAGCGGGCGTCGCTCTCGGATACGCTTGCACTGATGCACCGGAACGCATGGCATTTCAGAAAGCCGCTGCGCAACTGCATCGACGAGGCACTATGCGCGATGAGGGGGCGGGGAGAGGCAAAGGATGCGCTCTCCGAAGCGAGAAGGAGGTTGGATCTCGGGGAGGAGATCGGGTTCGCGCTCCACGCCGCTGGCAGGGGAGAAGGCAACCAGCTCAGCAGGGTATGGGGAGACGGCAACGCAGGCACATGGGAATACATAGGATCGGTGGTGGAAAGGATGCGCAGCGAGGCGGCCGCAGAGGGGGAGAGGGCGGCAGAAGCGATGCAGAGGCATACCTCGGTGGCAGTGGTGGTTGGCACTGTCGTCCCCTCCCTCCTCCTCTTCGCGTTCACCGGATACTCCATAGTCGAATCCTCGGGATACCTGTTCTATGCCTTCGCCTTCATGATTGGAGGGGTGGTGCCATTCGCATATTCCATCGCCCAGATGCAACTGGTAGATCCCTATGGATGACAGATTGGTGAAAGTTACGTGCATTGCGTTGGCGCTTGCTTCGATAGCTTCCTCTGTATACGGAAGGACCTATGCTTCTATCGGAATGGTATTCACGGCCATGGCGGTGTATGCGGCATCGAGGCGCAATAGGCACGGCGTCGATGCAGAAGAAAAAGAGGCTGCCGCGTTCATGAGGGCGGTCTCGATGGACCCGCAATCGGACAGGTGCATAATGCGGGCCGTTGACAAGCTCTCTTACTGCGCGGCAGGATTGGGGAGGAAGCTCAGGTCAGGTTTGAGGAGATACTGGTTGTCGGGGGACGCGGAGGCATCGTTCTCTAGGGGCTGGGATGGAGGGTCTAGGCTCTCCGCCGCGACACTTTCCATAATATCGGGAGCCATCGTGACAGGAAACGGGATCTACAACCCGATAAGGGAGATGTGGGAGAGCTCGAAAACGAGGATGAGCGGGGTGGAGCGGAAGGCGGCGGCAAGGACAGGGTCGGCCTTGGTCTCGGCGATGGGCACCGCCCTCTTCTTCCCCGCCTTCGCCGGGATATGCACGGGGATACTGATGTTCTCCGGATTGCAGGGCGGCGCTGCCGCTCCGGATATCGCGCCGATCCTGCTCTTCTATATCGCGGCGTCAAACGCGGTGAACTTCAAATATTCGGAGAGACACCCGTGGAAGGCGATAGAGAAGGCGCTCATGGCGGTGGCCGCCGGGTTCGCGGTGTTCGGACTGACCCTTATGTTTTCAAGGATCATGCTTGGGTGAAAATATGGATAGGATAAGGAATGGGATAGAGGGCAGGGTGAAGGGCGGGGCAGGGAGCAGGATAGGGGGCAGGATAAGGTGCCCTTTCTGGATCGGCGCGGCCGCGTCGCTCGTAAGGTCCTCGAAGGGGCAGGGGTCGCTTGAGTACATAATGATGGTCTCCGCAGTCAGCATAATAGTGGTGATAGCGCTGGCGATGATGATGCAGCTGAAAGGGGTCGCGTTGCACTCGTTCTATAACGGAACGAACAGCAGCGTCGCCCAGTCCCTCTCAAAAGAGCTGTCGAACCTGACAGCAACGCAGTGATACCGTGAGAGGCCAGCTTTCCTTCGAATTCATGCTCTACACGGCGATATCCATGGCTGCCACCGTAGGCATGCTCGCGCTCTACCTGAAGGGGCGGGCCATGGTCGCCAATGCCGGAACAGGCCCCATCCTCGCCGAGTTCGAGGCGCTTGTAGGATACAACATGGCCGGAGAGTCGCATTTCTACGCATTCGTCCCGCCGGGGGTATGCAACGGAAGCTCGCCAGGCAATGCATCGGGCGCGATAGGAAGGTATGGCGGCGGAAGGGCGGTCGAGATAAGCAACAGCGTCTGCGAGGCTGCCGGAAGGTTTTCGGAGATGGAGGTATACAGGGCTGCCAATGGGAGCTACATGGTGGAGGGTGCATCGGGATGAAAGGCCAGCTCGCGATGGGAGTGATCATTTCCATGGCCATAGGGGTATCGTTCGCGCTCGCGATAATCGGGATGGGGATCGCGGTTGGAAGGGGCGCGGGGGGATACACTTCATCCATCATCAACAGCACCGCGCTGCCGGGGAGGTACATCGACCAGACGATGGTGCAGGTTGGCATACATGCCGTGGGTGGGAGGCAATGAAATCTTCGCTGGCGCAGATCGATGTTGTAATCGCGATCGTCTCGTTCGCGGCATTTTTCACGGTGGCGGAATACACAGCATTCTCCGGTGCAGTTTCCGCAAGGAACGCCGCACTGCATCTCGAAGCCAACCTCTATAGGACGGCAGAGGTGCAGAATCTTATATATTACAGCTATAGGGAGGGCATCGGGCAGGCGGAAATGGGCGCGATGGCGCAGGAGATCGACAGCAGCATTTCAGTTTCAAGCGGATATGGCCAGGAGTACGGCAGCGGGAGGATGGTGGCCGCAGGGAACGGGATATATGTCATAGGTGGGGTCCAATGAGGGGGCAGGGGTCGATGGAATTCATCATTATACTTTCCGCGACCGCGCTGTTCAGCGTGGGGGTGCTCGGGGCCTACCTGCACTTCGCCGCGTCTCAGAGGGCGGCATATGCCGGCATGCTCGGCGGGATTAATGGCACCACCGTGCAGGGGAATGCGGTAACCCAGCCGCAGCAAAGGCCATACATGTATGCAAGCATCCCGAACGTCACCTATTCCGGAAGGAGCGCGAACCTCCAGCTGGTCATTTACACCCCAGACGGCTCATACATAGATTCGGTGGCCGCAAGCGGAGCCGGGGTGCGCTCCATTCCAGGATACTACAACGGCATAGATTCATCCGGGATAAATGCCCTCACTTTCTACGTCATCCCGAACGGGACGGGGGAAAGGCAGGTCGAGGTCACCGCAAAGATCGGCTCGGATTCAGGGACAACGGTACTGAACGATACCGTGGAGACCTACGCGCTAGGCAGCGCGCAGCCTGCCCCTGCCGGAGGGGCGGTGCTGTTCGACGCGGCGATCAGGCGACTCAACGAGTCGGTTCTCTACCGCACTGTCGGATGGAGCGATACCTACAGCGCCTACGAGACATCGCACTGCAGCTATGAGAACTTCTGGTACCAGCAGCTCGGGGAGGGGGCGCAATGCGGCAACGCGGTATCCTACTTCTGGACGTTCTCGGGGTACTGCTATTGGGACAAGGGGATAATGACGAAGACCTACTGTGTCTACCTCAAACCGTCGGGGACGACATACGGGACGCTCTCCGGAAACCAGTCGTACAGGTACAGCATCGGACTGGACCTCTACAACTACAGCGACGGGATAAACATCACCGCGAACCTGACGAGCGGAAAGAGCGGGGGGACGTTGAGAGAGGGCAACGGCAGATACGGCTATGCCGCGGTGGGCAGGGGCATCGAGGGCATAACCGAGGGAGGGGATCAGGGCGCAGTCGTTGTCAACAAATCCGGATCGCTGTATGGCATCAACTACAGCAGCTACTACACATACCTGCAGGACATCAACAACCTCAAGTCCATCCTGAGCTATTATGACGGCACTGGGGTGGGCGGCAGCCAGCTCTCGGAGATAGACCAGGCCATGAGCTCCTACAACAAGGAATCCGCCGCGTTTTCCGATGCCCTCCCATCCAGCCAGGATGGATGCGATGTGTACAGGAACTCCACGGCCGCCTATTACGCATGCACGCCTGTCGGGTACCTGGATTACAACAACATAACGGCAATGGTCGGCAACATCCTGCACCGGAACGGCAGCATCGACGTGCTCGGGTCGACGGTAAACATAAGGTAGGTCTGATGAAGGGACAGGCGGCGATGCTCGAAGCCCTTGCCGGGATAATGATACTTGCCTCCGCCACCGCGGCGATCGCATCGATGTCGTACATGTCGGCCGAAAGCAGTGCCGCGCTGGGGCCGGCATTCCAGAACGCGTTCTTCGACATATCGAACCTTGTGTACAGGAACACGAGCATGCGCATGTGCGCCCTCGGGCCGGGAAGCGGGTGCCTGCCCCTGCTCGGGGAGATATCGCAGGTCTACGGGTTCAGGTATGTCAGCATAAGCTCGGCTGGCAGGAGCGCGGGATATGGAAACAGGAGCGCGTGCGGAATCTCGGAGGCCGAATGCATGCCGGTGCCCGACGGGGAGGGATACGAGGTCGCATGCATATATCTGTGCGGTGGTTGAATGGCGTTCTACGGGATGTTGGTGGTGGCTGCCATAGCGGTGTCGCTCCTCGCGCTGCATTCGGCGCAGCTATACACTTCCGCACTCAACAACAGCTATGGCCAAGCCGCGGCATACGACAGGATGGTGGGGCTTGAAGCGTTTGCGGCAATGGCCAACGAAAGCGGGATGAACATAAGCACGCCCAACCAGTACCAGAACTGGAAAGCCGCGCTTGAAGCCAGCGCATCCCAGGACGGGATGGCCCTCGAGTTCACGAACTCCGCCGTAGTCGTATCGGAAGGAGGAGGGCATCCCGCCTTCATAGAGGTGGACGTAGGGATAGCCCGCGGGCAGGACAGCGGAAATGGATGATGGCCTGTATCGGGCATGGACTGGCGGCGGGGCGACAGAGAGAGACAGAAGAAACAGCACAAGATATTAATATTTACGATGGCAATACAAAATGTGCCTTAGTGGTGTAATGGCTGCACGGAGGACTGTGGATCCTCAAGTCCGGGTTCGATACTCCAAAGCGAAAATCCCGGCTTAGGCCTTTTTAACAAAGGGAGTAAGATATAGCTGCTAAAAGACCAACCAATCCGATCCCGGTCTATCTGATAGATGCAAAGGGGAGCCCTATTTATCCTCGGAGAATCGGGCGTTCAGAAGATGTTTATCGCAAACCATCTTAAGGCTTTCTTCAAGGAGATGGTGGTACTGCTGGTGTTTTTCTTTATGTCTTTCACCATCGTCTTGTAGATGACCTTCTCCTGCGCGTCGAGCTTGCCCTCCTTGACGATCTCCTGTTTCTTCCCGTCGACTATCTGGGTCTCCGTCTTGCTTATCACGTCCTTCTTGACCATGTGGTACCATTCGTCGAGGGAGCTGGAATTCGCGTCCTTGTCCTTGAGCATGAATAAAAAGTCACCCATCTGCAGCTTCCGCTCCGTGCTCTTCTCGACCTCGTGCATGAGCGGCATCATCGCCGCCTTGTCGCACAGCCTCTCGATGTCTGCCGGCGAGTACCCCATTGTGGCCCTGGAGAGCCTGTCGTAATTCAGGTGGCCCTTCGGCTTGTTCCTCGTATAGAATTCGATGAGCTTCTTCCTGTCGCGGTAGGTCGGAGGGGGGATGTAGACCACGTCGCCGAACCTCCCGCTCCTCTTTAGCGCCGGGTCTATGTCCCAGGGGTTGTTGGTGGCCCCTATGACGAATATCCCCTCGGGATTCTCCTCGAGGCCGTTCATCTCCACGAGGAACTGGTTGACCGCAAGCCTCATTGCCGAGCTTTCGCCTCCGCCCCCGTCCCCGCCGCCCCTCTTGACGCCAAGGGCATCTAGCTCGTCGAAGAATATTATGGCCGGCGTGTTGTTCCTGGCCTGTTCGAATATCGCATGTAGGTTCTTCTCGGTGTTCCCCGTATACATGTCGATTATCTGGTTGACCCTCGCCACTATGAAATTCACTTCCGCCTCCCCGGCCACCGCCCTTGCGATGTGGGTCTTGCCCACCCCGGGGGGGCCATAGAGCAGGAGCCCGACGCCCAGTTTCTTGCCGTACTTGCGGAAGAGGTCAGGCCTCTGTATCGCAAGGACCACGTTGTCGTGGAGGAACTTCTTTACCTTGTCAAGGCCGATGACGCTGTCGAATTTTATCTTGGACTTGTAGAAAGAGACGCTCTTTATCTGGCCCTCTTCTATGACATCGTTTGTTCCCTGCGCCATCTGCGGGGCGGAGGATGGAGGCTTATGCTCCTGCGGCTTCATGACCTGCTGCCTCTTACCGCCCGGCGATCCGGAATCGACATGGAGTATCGAATCTATGTGCTCAAGCCTCTTCTTGGCTTCGCTATAGTTGGGGCTTACCTTCAATGATTTCTCGTACCAGTACCTAGCCCCGAGATAATCGTCATTGCTCTCGGCGATGTCGCCCATCAGGAGCGGGGCATCCGGGCTTCCGGGCTGGAGCTCCATCACCTTCTCTATGTCGTGCTTTGCAGCCTCCGTGTCGCCGGTTATCCTTTCGACGAGCGCCCTGTTGAAATAGGCATCGCCGTATTTCCCGTCGATTTCGAGCGCGGCCACATATGCGCCGATGGCTTCGTCCATCTTGCCTTCCTGGAAAAGGGCATTCCCCTTCCTCCAGAGTTCCTTGGCTTCGCTGGGGACGGAATCATTCTCCTCTTTCTTACCGGAATCTGCAGCTGCGGCCAAGGCGTGTCACCGATAGTTATTTCCATATGTTTATCTTATAGTATTTATAGCTTTCGACGTTTATTTATCGATTTATATTTATCGGCCACCCCATTACAGAATGCTTAGCAGAAAGCCCACGCACTTCAGTCGTGGGATGAATGCGAAATGCATAGATTTATTAATTATATCTAAGTATATTGTATGGTAGTGGAGTAAATGAAACTAACGCAGGTTGTA
>JAKARM010000024.1 GCA_021822165.1 Microcaldota archaeon
ACGCTTAATGTGCTTCCTGTGTCGAGCTGGCCAAATGCGGATTCCACCGATGCCACAGTGTTTTCCGGCACCGTTCCGTTATAAACATAGTTGGGGGAGATCGCAATTCCCCCGTTAATGCAATAATCTGCATTTGCACAGTATTCCGATGGGACAAAGACATTTGCCACGCTGTCTGTGATAGTATTAAGAATCGACATTTCGTTGGCGTTCGAATGCCCGCTGGCATAATTGATATAAATATATTGGCCGTCCTGGGATGTTGTCATATTCAGGGCATATGGTGGTAAACTGATGGTTTGGAGGACAGCGTCCGTAATAGTATTAAAAACTGTTATGGAAGCCGAATCACCACCACATAACCAATAGCCGTTGTTTTTTATTAAAACTTTGCCAGCAGATGGACAATGAAGCCCATCGGAACTAACGCCATAGTAACTGAATACGGGTGTGACGGAGGTCAGAAAGTTCCCACTCGAAGAAAAATAGATATCATTGTTTGGTGCCATTGCCAAACTGTAACCACTCGCACTACCTGTCGCACCGGGGGAGGACGAGCTAATGGCATCTGTAGCGGTATCCATAATGGTAAAATACGTACAACCGCAAGAAGGATCATAGGATATTGAATAAAGATGCTTGCCGCTATTAGATACACTCATGGCGGACAGGGGCAATTTGTCGCTGCTGCTTGGAGAAGGCACGTTTAATATATTTGCAACAAGATTGTTTGAGGTGTATATGGTCGTTATGTAGGTAATTCTTTTTGTCAGAGTCGGTTTTCCGGATTCGCTTCCGACATAGAGATGGTTGCCATTTGGTCCGATAGCCATAAGTGTCGGGGAAGAGGTTAATTGGATTGTATTCGCAACAACGTTGTTTGATGTGTTTATTACAGAAATAGTGTTGCTAGGATAATCCGCGACATACGCCCACTGCCCGTCGGGGGTAATTGCAACCGATGAAGGGCCGGTGCCCGCGGGGATATTTGCCGTTACTTTGTTGGCAGCCAGCGACCAAACGATTACGCTGTTGGTATCGTAGTCCGGAAGATAGAGATATCCTCCGCCCGGCGTATCGATGTTTACCGACGAGGAAGACTTGTTTATTTCGATAGTCTTGGTTATGCTTTTAGCCGTATAATTGCCGTTGCCCAACGTATTTGATATCATGATATAGCTGCCCGCGGCAGCCTCATCAATGGTGTTTTGAGTGATAAACGAATTAACCAATGTGCCGTTTACATAAAAGTTTGCAGTAAGCTGATTGTTATAAGTGACTATTTTTGTAGTGAGGGGGATGTCAATGCCATTGTATACAAATTCGCCGCCAGGATTAATAGAAGGTTCGGGAGATGAAAAAGTTATTCGTGGGGATGCCTGTGTGATTGTTATGGAGTTCGTTAACACGTTGCCTACAGAGTTGGCCACGTCCCCAAGGGCGGCCAGATAGATAGAATTCGTGCTTATCCCATTGACGGTGTATGGCGAGCCAGCCACCATGGCGTTAACGCCAAGGTATGGGATCGGCCCGAACGCATTAAAAGTAAAGGTAGCAGTATTAGAATGTCCAAATACAATCAACGTTTGGTTTATTGAGTTTGTCACCACAACATTGTTTATGGATATTTCTGGCGCATTTGCCGTATTTGTTGGGGTTACTGTTATATTAATCGTACCTCCATATACAACCGAATTTCCGGGATAAAATCCATCTGCACATATGAGAATAAGAGTGTTGGGGCATATGTTCACGGTCAGACCATAGCTGTCGTGGACTAGAACAGTCACCGATAGGAAAACAAGCAGCAGATACAGTGTCCAGTTCCCCATCTTATCCCTCCTGCCGTTATCCGACAGATGGATTGCGTTAAAAAGGTATATATGTGTGTGTTTTCTCGATTTTTTCTTTCTGCATTCCCTAGTTTCATCTCGCTATGCTGAGGTGCTTCTGGATCGAGAACATCTCTACTATCTCCTCTGTGGTGGTCGCCTCTTCCGCGCCCTTGTCGCTCCGGATGGTCTCGTCCCCGACAAGCCTGGGGAACCTCAGGGCATAGCCGATACCCCCACCCTCCCCCTGCCGGCGCATGCCGCATGTATGGGTGGGGGATCTGGTTATCTCGTCGGCACGCACCACCACCACATATTTTGGTTCCACCCAGAAATCCGGTTTTAAAATGGAGTCGACCCGTACCGGCTTTCCCGAGGATCTTATCTTTTCCAGCCTTTCCTTCAATTCCGAAAGCTGTTTCTCCGTGAAGCCGGTGCCTATCCGTGAAACCGTCTCGAAAACATCGCGGCTCTTGTTGTATGCCGCGCAGAGAAGGCCGCCGAAGCCGAATTCCGCCCTTGACCCCCTGCCGAGATAGTAGCCCACTATGACAAGGTCCACCGTGTCAGAGAGCTCCCCCTTGTAGCTGCGTTTCATCTTTATCCAACTGAATTTTCGCGCCCCTGCGGTGTATGCGGATGAAAGATCCTTGGCGACAATCCCCTCCAGCCCCTCTTCTATCGAACTCTCGAAAAAACGTTCTAGCTCGCCAGGGGAGGTGGCGATTATCCGCCCGGATGGGATGATTGTTTTGGAGTTGCGAAGCGCGCGTTCGAGCGCCGCCCTCCGCCCGGAGTATGGGATTCCCATATAGTCCTTCCCCTCCATATACATCAGGTCGAAGGCGAAAAGGCGCAGGGGCATCGATTCTGACATCGCCTTGATACCGTGCTTTCTTTTTCGCTGGATGGTCTCCTGGAATGGGAGAAACTCCCCCGTAACGTCATTGTATGCGAGCGCTTCGCCTTCAAATATTATGCTTTCGGCATCGAGATCGTGGATTGCAGCGGCAATTACCTCGGGGAACATCTGTGTCGTCTCCTCAAGCCTCCGCGAATATATCTTCACCGTCTTGCCTTTTTTGTGCACCTGGCACCTGAAACCGTCGTATTTTTGCTCGACCGCCGCCTTCCCGCCCATCCTTTTCATTATCTCCTCCGCGGTCGGAAGCCTCTCTGCGAGCTGGGGCCTTATGGGCTTGAAAAGGGATACCTTGAATTTCCGGATCCCCTCCATCCCCTCCTTTCTCAGCACCAGCCCGACTGCGCCAAGATCGCTGCAGATATTGAACGCCCCCTCGAGATCCGCCTTGGATTTCCTCTCGCCAGTAGCCATCAGCGAAAGGGCCTCGAGTATCGTGGCGTCCCCCACCCCGAGCCTCAGCTGGCCAAGCGGGTACCTCGCGATATACTTGGCTTCGGCAGGGGAGGAGGAGGATATCATATCCGCAAGGAGGCGCACCTTGGAGAGCTTGCTCCCAACGCCGGAGATGGTGGCGATCTTACGCATGGAGGCGTATATCTCGCGGACCGTGAACTGCTTCTGGGCAATGCGCTTTAGCCTGCTCTTCCTTGAGGCAGCCATAGCCGAGAGCCCTATGTCCCCGCTCGCCCTGTACTCGTTTTCCACATCCGCCTTCGAGTGCCCTGTCGCCATGGCTATGGCATCGATCATCGTCTTTTCGGCCACTCCGGACTCTACCCCCTCGAAAGGAGGGGCAAGCACGCCTTCGGTCATGTATATTATCTTGTCTATCTCATCCAGCTCCGAGGCCTTGAACATCTCCGACAAGATGCCTACCATGGTCAGCCTCGAGGATACGGCCTCCAGCTCCTCATAATACCCGGCAAGCTCCTTGAAGAGCATCGATACACCCTACCCTATCCCGCATGTCGCGTTCGATGCGGAGACCCACGAGCACCCTATATTCGAGGAACAGGAGTTCGCGCCGTTGTCTATGTTGCTTCCGGCCGGCTTCGACCCGAGCTGGCATTCGATCCCGATGATCTTGCCGGAATAGCTGTTGTTGTCGAAGAGGTTTAGGGTTGAGTTGTAGAGAAGCGCGCCTATGCCGTCCCCTCTCGAGGCGATATTGCTGGTCACCTTGACCCCTGTCGTATTGAACAGTTCAAAGGATGCCGCGGTGGCGTTGACATGGTTGTCCATTATCGTCCCGTAGGATACGTTGTTGAAAACGATCCCGTAGAGGTAGGAGGTAATGTTGTCGTGCTCTATGGCAGGATACCTCGATGTGGTGACGTTTATGGCGACGGTGCTGTTGGGCGCCCCGAAGAAGCTGTCGTTGCGCACCGCCACCGTGGAATGCACGATGCTGACAGGGGTGGTGAAGCCCTTGAGATAGCAGTTCTCCAGGAGGGATCCCTGGCTATTCTTGAACTGCGCGAATGTGCCGCCATTCGTCGCTATCACGGTGTGGCCGTCGCAGTTGACCGTGGTGGCGTTGGCGAAGAGGGAATAGCAGAGCGAGCCGTAGGGATATACTGCATCCGACCTGAGGTTGTAGCTCTGCGACGACGTGGAGGATGCGCAGGAAACGTTCCTCGGAGCCGGCGGCAATGCGGCAAGCCACTGGCACCCTATCTTGACCGTGCCGTAATTTATCCCGCCGCTCTCCGCATCTATCGGGCTAGCGGCCGGCGAACAGGAATAATCGGCATGCTTGCTGAAGCCCATCGTGTTGTTCGAGACGTTGTTGTACCTGGAGGACCCTGCAAGCGACAGCCCCACATAGTTCGACGACCCCGTATTGTTGAATATGTTGTCTTCGGTGGAATTCACAAGGAGGATGCCCGTATTGTTCCTTATTCCGCTGACATTGCTGTTGGTAAGCGAACTGAACCTCACGTTGTCAAAGCTTATGCTCGCGTTCTCGGACTGGGTTATCTTCGACTTGTATATGTCGCTCCTCCCCACATCGGCGAAAAGGATGCCTACCTTCTGCAATGTCCCCGACATCTTGTTTATCTCCACATAGGTGGAGTTCGTGGCCGACACCCCTGTCCTGAACCCGGAGACGTCGCATGAATTGAGGGTAACGTTCCTGGCCCCGTTTATCGATATCCCCGACCCGAGGGACCCGGCATTGAGCGACTGCACCGTGTCCCCGTTGCAGTTAAGCGTGACGTTGCTCGCCGTTATGGTTATGCAGGTGGAAGTGGCGTTGAGCACGTTCCCAGTAAGCGAATAGTTGCCTCCCCTCGATATCGGACCGCACGAACTGACAGGGATAAAGGCAAGGGTCGGGGCAACCCTGCTATTGCACGGCGCCCAGAAGGTATCTGTAATCCCGCAGGAGAAGGAGGTCGAAAACTCGAGGTTCCTGTTTGTGTTGTTCGAAACCCCATAGACGTCAACCAGGGTGTTGTTGAACGCAGTTCCGTTCTGGAATAGGTTGCCTATCGCGCCGCTCAGGTACAGCCCATACCTGTTCCCTGTGAGATTGAAATTGGAAAGGCTCGTGCTTGAGGAATTCGCCATCTCTATGCCATACCTCGAATTGCCGTTCGCCTCAAGGTGGGAAAGCTTGTCGAGCGAAGAATTCATGAGAACCAGCCCGTCGACGCCCTTCGACATGGTCAGGTTGCTTAACGTGGAGGAATTTACGCGGTTGAAAGAAACTGCCGCCGTGGCGTTAACGAACCTGCAGCGGGAGAGGGTGATATTATTTTCCCCAGAGGAGCTTATGGCTACGAGAGAGTTGCTTATCTCCATGTTGTTGCAGTCCAGTGTCACGTTGCTCGCCGCAATGGTTATGCAGGCAGGGGAGACTTTCTTCGTGAGAGGGTTTGAGAGATTCAGGAACATGAGGACATTGATGTTTCCGCCCAACTGGTAGCTGCCCGGCTCTGATATCGTGCCGCAGCTGTTGACAGTCCGCTGGTTAAGCGATATCTCCGATATTTTCGGAGGGATATTGCTTCCGGTGCACGCGACGAAGCTGCATCCGGTATTGTTAAAGCACCTGTTGGCAACCGCGGTGCTGCTGTGCGGGAAGCTGCTCCCAACGCTGCAATAAAACCCAGACTGGAACCCCTTGATGTAGTTGTCCAGGAAGGTATTGTTCGTCGAGTTCACGCCAACCCCGTAGAAGGCGTTGTATATCACCGTGTTGTTCGTAAGGTTCGTCCTTGTCGAATTGCCGGTTATGTATACCGAGCCATATTCTCCCGCCGATTTCGAAAGATAATCCGAATAGACCAGGGTGTTGCTGGAATTGCCTATGAAGAGGTTCGCCGCCGAGTTGAACGATACGTTGCTGAAGGTGACATGGAGGTTGTCGGCGCCGCTTGCGTATACGCCATAGGAGAAGTTGGATATCGGGCAGCCCGTTATGGTGACGTTGTCCGAATTCCCGACGAATACGCCATAGCTGTATGGAGAGGTCACGGTATAGGGCCCAGCCCCCTCTATCCTGTTCTGGTTGCATGTCAGGACCACGTTGCTCGTGCTTACATTGATGCATGCGCCCTCCTGCTGCGAGTACCTGATGCCCCCGTTAAGGTAGTACCTCCCGGGTTTGGTTATTGGGCCGCAGCTCGCCAGGCTGGCAAAGGTTTCCGTAGGGGTTTTAACCGTGTTCGTCGGTATATTGGACGGGATGTTGGCAGGGGGAACTGAAACCTTTGGGGCGGTTATAAACATGATTAGTGCGATCGCGGCGACCAATAGCAAGGCTATCGGCAATACCTGCTTGAGCGATATGGGCTGCTTGGGCGGGCGGAAGCTTCCTTCCGGCTGTTCCTGCTGCCATGACGGAGGGGCAGGGGTTGCCGGCTCTTCCACAATGCCGTTCCCCCCCTGTCGCGCATTGCCGCTGGGCTCTGTGGTAGGCTGCGGCGTCTCGGAAGCGTAAGGCTGGTTTGCCAATGGAGGTATTTCCGACGCGGGCTTCCCGCTTTCGCCAGTCGTCGCCTCTTTTTCGTCCTTTGCCGGAGCTGGTGGAGCTCCCCTTTCCACAGCGGCATTATCCGCTGCGGCTCCTTCACCGGTGGAAATATTCTCCTGGGACTCCCCCTCTTCAGAATCATTGCCTTCTGCCGGCTCTTCTTCGGGAAGATTATCTTCTGCAGACTCTTCTTGAGAGTCATTATCTTCTGCAGGTTCTTCGCCGCTATCTTCGTTTTGGGCAGGTTCCGTCTCTTCCGGGTTAGTTCCTTCCTCTTGTCCCTTTCCAGTATCCGCGGAAGTGGCGTCCGCCGACTGCGAGATTGGAGAAGAGGGCTGTTTGTTAGGCATCGGCAGGGAAGAACTCGTATCCGCATCTTCGTCATGATGGGGCAAGTACATAGGAGTTCCATCCTCTTCCGCAGCGGAATCGCCAGGGATTACAGGATTGGAAGCCACCTTGCTCTGCCCTTCTGGTTCCGTCATATAAACATACCATTTGATAGAACTTAACGCGCCCTGAGCCTACCGCAACTGCGATAACTTATTGATAATAACTATTTATAACCTTTGCGAACATTTACCGCATTGGTGATGATGAACCGCGAGACGCTTGAAGACGCTGCAACAATTATTGCCAAATCGCATAGTAATATATTTATAATTGGAGAATTATACCTGTAAAAGCTGTAACGCCCCATTAGCTCAGTGGTAGAGCGCTTGTCTCGTAATGACGATAATCCTGTCAAAAGAAAACAAGAGGTCGAGGGTTCAATTCCCTCTTGGGGCTATTAACTCACAGTAAGGAACCCTTATATAAAGATTTAAATACTTATTGGTTTAAATATTATTATATACTTTAATACACATTTGTGTAAATAAGTATATGAGATGAGTTCTTTTATGGGAGAAGAAAATGAAATCGTAGCGGAAGCTATCAGGTGCATAAATAACTACAAAACAACTGAAGCAAGTAAAAAAAGAATGCAGGACTTTGCCTATTATTTGATTTCTTTAGGCATAGAAGAGTCCCCAATAATGAGGCATCTGGGCAATATATCCTACTTTTTGAAGTGCTCGATTTGCCGACAAAAAACATTGAGGACATAACAAAAGAGGATGTACAGAAGGTTATAGCAAAGCTGATGGTGGATAAGGGTGTTAGCTTGCATAAAAGGAGAAGGTTGTTATTATCCGTTAAGAAGGCCTTCAAATATCTCTTGGGGAATGATGTCATATACCCTCCTTCTGTTGCTTGGGTGACGACCAATTATTCACAGCATCGCCATTACTACTAATAATAATAGGGATATTGTTAATAGCGTTTAGTGGAGCAGCCAAAAATCTTATGTTGTTGATAGGTATTGGCTTGATAGTTATAGCAGGGTTGGCTTTATTCGGTATCAATATATTGAGCGGACTTTGAGAGGTTATAGGGTTATTGACAAGGAAAAAGGCCTCTGCATTTAACGTGTAAAGCGTTATCGGTAGGTTAAACGGTTATTATAAGGGTGAAATTATCGTTTAATGTAGGTTAAATTTGAGCGTTTAGGTGAAACAATGATAGATTTGAATACAATATGGGGGATTCATTAAAGGAATTATGACAGCTTTCCAGCATATGTTACCAAAACAACTACAATCTTTCTTTAATACATGAATTATACTTACCAAGTTTTCCATCGTGGGAGGACGGTGCGTCATTTCACCGTGGGAGCTAGATTTCACTTCCGAATTTCACCATAGACAAGGGAAAATTGCATAGTGGTTAGCTATTATGCAATCCCTAATTGAGGTGTAAATATACCTAGATATAAACTAGATGATAACATAGGTGGAAAAGTTGTGAAGGAAGCCCTAAATTCTGGGATACCAAGAGATGCAATAAAACTGCATACTTTTGGAGGTATAGAAGTAGATAGTAAATACCACGAAAAGTTTTGAAAAAATAATAGAAAGGCATAAAACGATAAAAGACAATAGCAACGGAGACAATAGTAGCAATGGTGCTTCTAATGAAGAAGTTCAGCAATAGATGGTATAAAACAAAATGCGACATAGTACTAAAAACAAAGACAACATAACACTTAAAGAAATGAACCCACCCTTATATGAATTTATACAGGACTTGATGGAGGAGGTGGAAGGGAAGTAATGTTATTGTGTTTTAGATTTAATCCCTATCTGGCTATATACGATATAACCAATTATAGCACCAATAACTACTATTGCTACAAGATAAATAGAAAAGAATAAAAATGTCAGGTGGTATATCCCTATTCCTGCAATAATATAACCAGATACAATTCCACCTAAAATTCCACCTAATACCGCAACAAAATATCGTTTAGTAAATTCATTCCACTTTTCAGCATTAATCTTCATAATAATTCACCTATTTCTATTAGCAATCCATCTAGCACCTTTAGGATATGCTAAAATCAACCCTATGGCAATCAATACTGCACCTATAAGTATGCCTACTAAATCCCAAAATATGCCAGAGAATAAAAAGGTAAAGTTAGAGGTGCTTATCGTTTTATGATAACCAGTTATGTAGGCATTATACGATAAAGCAAGGATAACTATCGCTATGATGATGAGAACAAGGCCTGTAATCTGTCTGATATTCATTTCCTCCTCTTTTTATTATGGTGTATGTAACCTATTATAATATATGCGACAATAAAACTTAACAATACGACAATGGCACTGATAATAAAAAATGGTATAAAATTTCTGAGGGCACTTGCTAAGCTTTCGTAAGTAATATGTATTTTGTAATTAATATACAGGGTGGATAATATTGAAGTGAGTGTAAAAACTGCTAATAATCCTGTAAGTGTAAGCAAACTCTTTGAAAGATTCTCTAGTCTTCTCGAAGATGTTTCCAAATTAATAGCGTTGAGTAGCTCTATGCCCTTTATTGTGATTCTATAGTTCTCAGAATTATCCAGCTTCTCTATGTAATTGGTAAGCTGAACTAAAGCAGCTTCAGCCAAAAATTCTGGTTTATGCGAATTTTCACTATTTCTATGGATGGAAGGTATAGTTATACCAGAAAAGTTTGATAGAATATTTTTATAATCGATTAATTCAGAGTAAGAAACATAATTAGGATACTTCTCATAAAGGGTCCTTAATAGACCATAGACTAAGTCTTTTTTAACGTCATTTTTAATGGCGTTTGATGGCTTGGTCTTCTCACCATTATTTTTAGATAAATCCCCTCTCATTGATACCCCTTTCAAAAATATTTCATATCTAAATATTATGGGACGTATTAATCTAATTAGTAAGAAATATTAAATAACTGCGGATTCCTTATCGAGAAGAGAGCACTCTCTTGGGGCTGTATCATAAGTGGTTCATTGCTCACAGAGAGTAATTATTATCTTTTATGTATTATCTAATTATACAAGACATATAGAGCGAAATTGCGGATATGCTCGCCAAAATCAGGATAGTAGAAGTATAACAAAACGTCGAATTGCTCTCGGAGTGAGTTTCTGGAAAAGACATTTATTAAACTTTTACTCGAATATTACGATGAATGAGATGAACAAGATTGCTTCTCTACCATACATGAAGAAATGGCTCATAGTAGCATCTCTCCTCGGAATTGTATCAGGCATATCTGCCCTTGCGTTCTACTATGCGATAATTGCCGTGGAA
>JAKARM010000025.1 GCA_021822165.1 Microcaldota archaeon
TACTCCCTACGTCCTGTTTCATGTAGAGTAAAACCATGTAATAGATAAGTTTATATATTATATACATCAATATAATACTATGCAGGAACAAATGCTTCACTACCCAAGGCTTGATACGGTGCTTATGGTGGAGGAAGTTCTTAGGGAAAAGGGCGAATTCAGGTCAAAGAGGAGCCTGTGGCTTGCTCTGCCTAAGAAGATGATGTACCAGACATTCATGGTCATACTGAGCTATCTTGAGGATTCCGGAAAGATAGTCATAAAGGACAGCAAGGTGGTGTGGATATGGAACCCCGACCTTGCTGCAAAGTATAGAAAATCGAACCTGATGGTTAGATGAGAGGCGACAGACCCGTATACGTCCACTTTACAGATGATAAGCTTAAGGAGGCATTTGTAAGGCTGGAGAAGGAAGACCCTACCTTGTACAAGTTCCTGAATCAGGCAATAGATAATCTTAAGGCGAATCCATTATGTGGTATTCACATACCAAAAAGACTTATACCTAAAGTCTACATGCAGAAGTACGGAATAAACAACCTCTGGAAATACAACCTTCCTGGTGCTTGGCGTTTGATGTACTCTATTGCTGGAAGCGAAGTAGATATAATTACAATACTGCTTGAATGGCTTCCTCACAAGAAATATGAGCGTCGCTTCAAGTATTGAACATTGCTATTTGATATTCATTATGCTCCGCTTGAGCCTCTCTACGCTGTCCATGTCTATGTTGTCCAGTTCCTTATACAGCTCCTCTTTCTTGGTGCTTATGTAGATCATGGCGGTCTCAGGGCTGGCGTGCCTTGCGAACCTGCTCGTAAGCACCACATTGCCGTTTGTCTGCTTGGAAAAGCTGGTTATTGCGTAGTGCCTCAAGCTATGCGTTGTCAGCCTATGGAGCCTTCTAGGCGTCCTGCTGGCTGACTCCTCGCTTATGTCATAGACTTGGTCTACATCCGCCAGCTTAACATAGTACCTAAAACGGTTTCTGACATAGTTAACGTCCAGATAGACCACAGAATTGGCACTAACGCAGTCCTTGAAGAATATGTAGCCTTTGGCTTGCTCTATACGCGTCATGTTGGCTTTGATGAATTCCATTGTCTGCTTGAACAATGGCGCAGGTATTAGCAGAGTATCCAATATCCTAGCCTTCTCCGTTTTTAGAGTAAGCTCTCTGGTTTGGAAATTTATGGTCTTTAGATTCAGTTTCAAGACCTCGCCTATTCTGAGCCCAAGCTGCGCTTGGTAGGAGAATAATAGGTGGAACTTGTCGTTGTCTATCGCCTTGAAGAATCGTTATATCTCATACTCCGTAAAGCCCTTGTTCAGGTTGCCGTATTTTGGGATACGGCTTCTTCTGAACCGCTTTACATAGACCTGATGGACGATTGTTCGGATGTCTTCGATGTCGTGTTTTGCCAAGTGTGGCAAAACGGCTTGTAGTTTCTGCTTTAATTCCGTGCATTCGAACTTGCGTTTTGTCGCCGTGATTTTCAAAATGGGCCCGCGGAGAGTCGAACTCCGATCTCTAGCGTGTAAGGCTGGCATCTTGACCGTTGGACTACGGGCCCAATTATGCGATGGCATCATCTGCCCGCGCGCTTCTTGCAGAAAACATTAAGCCTATTTATCGCATAATCTAATATTTCTTTGGGTGGCAGCGCGACTATCCTTATGTGCGACGGTCCCCCGAATCCCGATCCCCTGGTTAGCTGTATCCCCTCCTTCTCCAATACCGTATGTATGAAATCCCTGTCGTTCCCGAACCCAAGGGCCTTAAGGTCAATGCGCGGCAATATGTAGAAGGCGCCGTTCGGCCTTACGACCTCAATATACCTGTTCTCGGCCAGCCTCTCCACTGCGTGGTTCGCCCTATCCTCTATCTCCCTTACCATCTTTCCTACCGCCCTTTTATGCGCGGCCACATTGTTGAGGGCCTCCGCCGCGGCATATTCCGCCGGAGTATTGGAAGAGAGCCTCGTAGCGGAATAGTCCATCATCTTCCGCTTGAATTCCGCAGATTTCTTATCGTCTTCCGGTATTATCATGAATCCTATCCTGAATCCTGTCGAGTCGTAGTCCTTCGACATGCCGTTTAGGATCATGTGCGGTATTCCCTTTGCGACTTCGCACATGCTCGTAAACTTGAAACCGTTGTATATTATCTCGTCGTATATCTCGTCGCTTATGAGGAAGATTCCATACTCGCTGGCGAGATCGGCTATCTCCCCCAGGACCTTCCTTCCAAGCACGGTCCCGGTCGGGTTGTTTGGGTTTGCAAGGATCATATATTTCACCTTTTTAATCTTCCCGTCCGACCTCATTTTTGCCAACGATCTTTCGAGCCTGTCCGTATCGATCTCCCATCCCCTGCTCTCCTCATAATTTTCGAACAGCATATCGCCTCCGTTGAGCTTCAGGTGGGAAAGGTATTCGGGATAGTATGGCTTGAATGTTATCGCCATGTCCCCATTGTCTATAAGCGCGCTGTTGAGGAACATCAGCGCTTCCGATACTCCCTGGGTTACCATTATGTCCTCATTGGAGGAATCGAGGTTGTACATCCTTTTGTACCTTGCCGACACGGCGGACGTCAGCTCCTTTATCCCGTGGGAGGTCGAATACGAGGTCCTCCCCTCCCTCAGGGCTTCGACGTATGCATCTATGATGTATTTCGGGGTTGGGAAGTATGCCGCAGGATCCCCTATGTTGAGTTTAGTTATCTTTCTCCCCCCCTCCCTCATCTTTTCCGCTATCCCGTCAAGTTCCCTTATCGAGTTCGTTGCGTGGACGCTCTTTTTTGATAGAAATCCCATACCAGCACCTATTGGCGATTTAGATATCGCTGGAAGGGCATATATTTTTTAGTATGCAGGACCGGCACCTTTTCTTATGCGCCCTGCAGGTGTCGCGCCCCAATGCTATGAAGAGGTGGGATATATTCCCCCATTCTTTCTTCTTTGTTATCGACATGAGCTTCCTCTCTATGGCCTCCGGATTCCTGGTGCGCGCTATCCCAAGCCTGCCGGAAACGGTTATGCAGTGGGTGTCTATCGCGATCCCCTCGTTTATCCCGAACGCATCGGAGAGCACTACGTTCGCGGTCTTCCTGCCAACGCCGGGCAGCGATACAAGCTCTTTTATGGTGCGCGGCACCCTTGAGCCGAAATGCTCCCTTATCCCCCTTGCCGCCCCCACTATGCTTCTCGCCTTCGACTTGTAGAGCCCGATGCTTTTTATATAAGCATACAGCTCTTCCGGCTCCAGCGATGCGTAGTCCCCTACAGAGCCGTATCTCCTGAACAGGGATGGGGTGACTTTGTTCACCTGCGCGTCTTGGGACTGCGCCGAAAGGATCGTGGCTACCAGCATCTGCCATGCTCCCCTGTGGCGCAGCGATGTCCTCATTCCGCCCCTGTACCTCCTTTTGAGCAGTGCGAGCACATTCCTGATGAACAATTTCTCTTCCATTAGCCAGCCCCGTTTCCGGTACCGTCTTCCCGGCAGTTAATGCCGGATCACGAAACCCCCGATCCTCCTTGATATCCTGCTAATATCTTCATCGGGAAATATCTTTAAATGCCGCATGGACAGATATGCTTGGTGCATACGGGCGCCTTCGGGTTGGTATGAAGGTTATAGCCGATTTTCATGTCCATTCGCGCTACTCCATGGCATGCAGTAAGACCATAACGATAAAGGGGCTTGGGGCAGAAGCGGGAGGCAAGGGGATAAACCTGATCGGCACCGGCGATTTTACCCATCCCCTCTGGATGGAAGAGATAAAGGAGTCCCTCGTTCCTGGCGAAGAAGACGGGGTATTCAAGGTGAAAGGTATGGAAAGCGGAGCCTCCTTTGTCCTGAGTTCGGAAGTGTCGACGATATCCCGCGACAGCGGGAAGGTGAGGAAGGTCCACCATTGCATCCTCGCGAGCGGCATCGGGCCGGCAGAGTCCATCAACGCCGGGCTCAAGAGGTATGGTAACCTCCGGTCCGACGGCAGGCCAACGCTGTTGATGTCTCCGGCCGAACTGGCAGGGCTGGTATTCGATTCTGACAGCGATGCCTTCCTGTTCCCCGCCCACATATGGACCCCGTACTTCGGGGTTCTCGGTTCTATCTCCGGGTTCGACTCTATAGACGAGGCATACGGGGACATGGCGAAGAGGGTATATGCCTTGGAGACCGGCCTGAGCAGCGATCCGAAGATGAATTGGAGGGTCTCGTCGCTTGACAGGTTCACACTCATATCTAACAGCGACATGCACTCCCTTTTCAAGCTTGGGAGGGAGGCTAACATATTCGAGATGGAGCGCCCTTCCTATTCGCGTGCCATAAAGGCGATCAAGGAGAAGGATGCCGCTGTTTTCAAGGGAACCATAGAATTTTATCCCGAGGAGGGAAAATACCATAATGACGGCCACAGGGGGTGCGGTTTCTCTGCCGATCCCGGGAAAGGGAAGGCGGAGCTCTGCCCTGTCTGCGGGAATCCCCCTGTCATAGGCGTAATGCACAGGATAAACGACCTTGCTGACAGGGCTCCGGGTTTCGTGCCGGAAGGGCGTCCCCCCTACGTCAACATCGTCCCGTTGGCCGAGGTCATCTCCCATGCGATAGGGAAGGGCCAATATTCCTCGTCAGTCTCCGCCATCTACGGCAGGCTCCTGCGCAGGTTCGGCACGGAGTTCGCGGTGCTGATGGAGGCGGACACCGAAACGATATCCAAGGAGTCGGAGAGATCGATAGGGGATTCGATATACAACATGAGGCACAACAAGGTGCGGATAACCGCAGGATACGACGGGGTTTATGGGAGGATAGACCTCCTTGAAGCCGGAAACCCTCCTTCCGCCCGGAAGGGGAAGGCGGTACGGAATCAGAAGGGCCTTGCGGAGTTCTGAACCCCTCCGCTCCCCTGCCCTCCTAACGCCGGAAGCAATTTATATCTGACTTGGATGAAATATATTACCGGTTCGGCGGATTAATGCCGGATGGTGCCGGGAAGCTCTCTCTCCGGAGAAGGGCTGATGGGAATGTTTTTATATTTTAGGTTTGCAATATCATAATCGGACTTTATATTTCAGCATATCCTATTCATCATAGGAGACGGTTCCGATTTGCCAATTTTCAGATCTAAATATCCTGTGAGTTTTATGAAAGATAAATCCGACAGCTCGGGCAGCAAGCTTATCGCCGTGGTGAGGATCCGCGGAAGGGTCAATGTCAGGGGGACGATACAGGACACGATGAACAGGCTCCATCTCAAGAGGGTCAACAACTGCGCAGTATTGCGCATGACAGAGTCCTACAAGGGCATGATACTGAAATGCAACGATTATATAGCCTATGGCGAGATAAACGAGGACGTCCTCGGCAAGATGCTCGACAGGGCCGGGGTGAAGGCCGATGCCAAGAGCATAGTGGAGGGCAAGTCGGATGCCGCAGTGCTCCACGAGCACCTCCCGTTCAGGCTCCATCCGCCAAGGCATGGGCATAAAAACGTGAAGAAGGGATACAACCAAGGGGGGTCCCTGGGCTATATGGGCCCTGAAATAAACAGCCTTCTGGTAAGGATGGTGTAATCATGGTAGTGAGAAGGCCGAAGAAGTCCAGGAAGTTCCTCGGAACGAGGAGGTGGGGGCTTGGCAACATAAAGAACGGCAGGGGCAAGGGAGACCGCGGCGGCGTAGGCAAGGGCGGCAGGAAGCACAAGTGGACCCAGATCACAGCGAAGTCCCCAGAAACCATAAGGAAGAAGGGTTTCCACAGGTGGGGGGCCAAGAAATACGACAACATGAACCTCGACCAGATAAGCAAGATCCTCATCTCCGGAAGCCATTCGGGGGAGGTATTGGAGCTCGGAAAGGTCAAGGTTCTCAGCAACGGCACCCTCAGCGGCAAGGTTACCATAAGGGCGCTCTCTTTCTCGAAAAGGGCGGAGGAAAAAATAAAGGCGGCGGGCGGGGAAGCGGTGCTTCTCAATTCCGCGGCGTGATCCTATTCCTGCCATCATAACCCTCAGAATCAAGTAATTAAGGTTTGCATATGTCTGAATCCCTGAAGATCGCTTTCTATACCGATACATTCCTTCCGGCCGTCGACGGCGTCGTCACGTCGATATTGACCTTTAAGGAAGAGCTTGAAAAGAGGGGGCATACCGTACACCTATTCGCAAGCGGGAACTCAGCCACGAAAAACCTCTCCCACAAGTACAAGAACGTCCACGTCGTCAGGGGGATAAGGTTCAAGAAGTACCCGCAGTACAACCTCGCGCTCTTCCCCTACCTCACCTCTATGAGGGATTCCAGGCATATGGACATAATACATGCGCATACTCCATTCATGATGGGGTCTGCCGCCCTCCTCGCCGCGAAGGTGAACAAGACGCCTATCGTCGGATCCTTCCATACCCTCTTCACCAACAGCTCCGTGATAAAGGAGTATACATCGTCGAACAGGCTTGCGCAGAGGCTGGCGAAGAAGTATGCGTGGAGCTATGCGAGGTGGTTCTACAACAACATGGACGGGGTCATAGCCCCGAGCAACGCGGTGGCCGCCCTCCTCGAGAGGAAGGGGATGGCCAACGTGCATACGATTCCCAACAGCATAGACCTGAAGAGGTTCGACTCCTCCACCGGCCCGGGCAAGCTGAGGAAGGAGCTGGCAGGCGGCCATGGCAATGTCGTCCTTTACGTAGGCAGGATAAGCAGGGAGAAGAAGCTCGAGGTCGCCATAAAGGCCGCCCAGAAGCTCAAGAAGCGCAACGGCCCGGCATTCGTATTCATAGGCACGGGCCCGGCGCTCGACTACTACAAGGGCATGGCATCGCGGCTCAGGCTGGACGACACGGTGAAGTTCCTCGGATTTGTCGACAACAAGATGCTGCCGAAATACTACGCCGCGGGGGACCTGCTATGCATGCCCTCGACCTTCGAGACCCAGGGGATAGTCGCGCTGGAGGCGATGGCGATGGGCAAGCCGGTGGTGGGGGCCGACTACCTCGCCCTAAAGGAGCTCATATCGAACGGCAGGAACGGGGAGAAATTCAGGCCCGGGGATTGGAATGGCTGCGCAAGGAAAATAGAAAAGGTTATAAATAATATCGATTCATATAATGAAACGATAAAGACGGCAAAGCAGTTCTCTACAGGCAAGGTGACAACGGATCTTCTGGATTTCTACAGGGGCGTGATGGCGAACAGCAGCTGATTATAACCTTATGCATGGTATATTAAAATAGAATGCGGAATACTTAATCAACACAGAACACAAACAAGAGCTAATGAGGGGATTTACTGAACGAAATTGTCGAACAACAAAAAGACATTGCAGAAACAAACGATACCGGGGCCGTACAGGTTACGGATGACGCTTCCTCCGCCAAAGCGGCGGTCAACACCTCTGGCGCCGACGGGGCGAAAGCCGCTCCCTCCGGGGACGGTGCAAAGGCCGCCGAGCCGCAGCGCAAGTCCTTCAACGACGTCATAATGGAGTCGGACAACCCCGAGGCCATAAGGATGAAGAAGGAGATAGACACGCTGAAGGACTCAAGGAGCCAGCTCATCAACCAGATAAGGGACAAGAGGCGCAGGCTGAGGTACAAGGAGAACGAACAGGTCACGGTCTCAAGGTCCCTCGAGCTCGACAAGGACAAGAGCGAAGCCGAGAGGAGCAAGGCGAGGAAGCTCAGGCGCATAAAGGAGAGGCTGGAGTTCAGGATCTCCACGGAGGCGGCATCGCTGTCATCGGAGAAGGAGCTCATCAGGAAGATAAACGAGGTGGACGCGCAGCTAAACGAGGCGCTGAAATACGTGAGGCTCGAGAGGAAATCCGGGCTGGTGAAGAGGGACATCGACGAATGCAAGCAGTCGATATTTGAGCTTAACAAGGAGATAACCGCAATAGATTCGAAGCTTGACGAGCTGTACGACAAACTTAGGACCGTACTCGGCATTCATAGGAATCGCGAATCTCCAGAAGTAAGGAGAAAGCAGCAGACAACCCACCAGCAGGAGATAAACCTGGAGGACATAGCAGTGATAACAAGGAAATGACGTGGTGTGTTCTAGGGTTCTGAAACGTAGCAGGGGAGCAAGCGTGCCTGTCTTGGCGCCCGCTTCCCCGCTCCGGCGATGCCGCTGCCGCCCCTCAGGGCGACGTAGGCATGGGCCGGGAACTGGTTTGTTTTTTTAACAGTTGGGATTTCTGACAAGCAAGGCAAAACATATAATAAAAAGGTAAAATAAAAGTGATATAAATGGAAGTTTCTTTTTTTGGAGGAGCTGGAGAAGTAGGAAGGAGTTGCATAGTGGTCAGGTCGGGAGACACGAGGATCATGCTGGACGCGGGAATAAAGCTCGGGAAGGAGACCACCTTCCCCGAGATAAAGGATTCGGAGCTGAGGGGGCTGGATGCGGTCTTCATAACACATGCCCATCTCGACCACTGCGGCTACCTGCCCCACATATACTCGAGGGGGTATACCGGCAACGTCTACGGCACCAAGCCGACGCTGGAGCTCGTCAACGTGCTCATCAGCGACTACATGCACATATCGGAGCACAAGGACATCACCAAGGAGGGGCTGGCCGATTTCGACAGGAAGCAGAAGGTCCTCAACTACGGCGAGGAGCTGAGGGTGAGGAACCTGCGCATCAGGTTCCAGTCTGCGGGCCACATACTCGGCAGCTCCATCATCATAGTGGACGACGGCGAGCACAGGCTCATCTATACCGGGGACATAAACCTGATCAAGACGAAGCTGCTTGACGGCGCGGACCTAAGCAACCTGCATGGCGACGTGCTCATAACGGAGAGCACGTACGGCGGCAAGCACGACCTGTTCAACCACCAGGAGACGTCAAAGCAGATGGTGGCGAGCATAAAGACCACCCTCCTCGCAGGCGGGAAGATAATCGTGCCGAGCTTCGCCATAGGGAGGTCGCAGGAGATACTGCTGCTCCTCGGGGACAACATGAAGTCCGGGGCGATCCCGAATACGCCTGTCTACATAGACGGGATGATAAACAAGGCGATGAGGATCCACAGGCACAATGTCATCTACTGCAGGAAGGAGCTCCAGACCAGCATACTGATGAGCGACTACGACCCATTCAAGAACGACAATTTCTTCCCTGTTGAGAAGCCGGGCGCAAGGGGAAAGATAATGAGGACCGACGACTCGAGCATCATAGTCACCACGAGCGGCATGCTCACCGGCGGGCCGATACTGTTCTACCTCCCCCGCATGTCCTCCAATTCTATCAATAAAATGATCCTTGTCGGATACCAGGCAGAGGACACCCTCGGCAGGGAGATACAGGAGGGGGCGAAGGAGGTCAAGATCGACAAGAGGAAAGTGAGGCTGGAGCTTGCCATAGAGAGCCACCACCTCTCGGCGCACGCCGACAGGCGCCAGCTTGAGCACCTAGCCACTAAGATCAACGGGCTGAAGACGATCTTCATAGTCCATGGGGAGAAGAGCAAGTCCGATGAGCTCCAGGAGCACTTCTCCAAGGAATACAAGGCGATAGTGCCGAAGATAGGGGAGAGTTTCACCGTGTGAAGCCCCTTCCGCCGCCCGCCTGTAGGCAAAAATTAAATAACCTCCCTTTTAAGTAGTACCTGTGGGTGTGATGGCCAAGAAGAGGTCGAAGTACCAGAAGGAGATCCTCAAGATAGAGGAGCTTCAGGTGCTCGACAGGATAATGAAGAAGGAGGAGATAGAGGGCATGCTCCTTTCCAATCCCTCGCGGGAGTCCGAGACCGTGAACGACAGCATAGTCGACAGGATCCTGAACAAGTTCAAGCTGAACCGCAACGACGTGAAGAAGCTCGACATGATAGAGAGGCAGACGATGGGCGGGCTGCCGCGGAACGCCAAGGCCACTCCCTTGCGGGGGGCGCGGACGGCAGCCGGCAATGGCGGCAGAAGGGTTGGCGCCGCCGGGCCCAAAACTGGCAAGGCGCGAAAGGCGGCAGGGAGGCCGGCGCCGCCTTCGCCGAGGGGCCGTTCAAAACCCAAGGGAAGATCGCCGAAGGGGTGGCTCCACCCCATCCATAAGGCAAGGGCGCTCCTGTCAAAACGCCGCAAGGGAAAGAATAAAAGATGAAAGACCCATTCATTCCTATCCGGTAAGGAGAGATCATCTTTGGGCTCGTGGCTCAGGAGTAGAGCGTCCGCTTTGCAAGCGGAAGGCCGCGGGTGCGAATCCCGCCGAGTCCA
>JAKARM010000005.1 GCA_021822165.1 Microcaldota archaeon
CTTCATGGTGCATTGGGTGCACATCGCATCCCTGATCCTGACCCTTATGCTCCTTGTGAATCCTACCTCCTCATCGTCGATGTCCTTGTAGAAGCGCACCGATACGTGGTTGTCGATGATCCTCGCCGCCTTGACCTTGAACCCGAGGGGGAGGAGCTGGTGCTCGATCGCTTCCGATATCGCCCTGTTGGAGTTGCGGAAAAATTCCTTGCCGACCCCCACCTTGCCGCACGACCTGCATATGTTTATCGTCACCGACTCCGGTATGTGTGCCGTCTTGGCGAGCTTTTCCGCTAGGCATTCGACGCATATCTCCCCCGCGAATTCCCTCTCTGCGCTCGAGGCGTTGCATATGGGGCATCTTTTTTCCATGTTATCACCTTGTTGTTACCTTGCCCGCCCTCCTGCCGCCTTTATTCGGAATAGTGCTTCCCGATAATGGCACCGTATGCCGGCCTTGTTATGAGGACCCCGAGCAGCGCCCCTATTATCGTCGACTCCGAGAAGCCTATCACCTGTACCAGCGAAGTCGAGAAGAACAGCGGTACCATGGCTATCACGAGCAGCATCGCATCCGCCCATACTATGTAGAATGCGTTCCCGAGAAGGATCCTCGTGGTGCCGTGCTTCCCGAATCCGGCAAGCACCTCGTCAGTGATTATTATCTGCGCGTCGACTCCTGTGCCTACTATCGCTATCATCCCTGCGACCGCGGAGAGGTCTATGGTCCCGACAAGCCCTATCACCGAGAATATGATGAAGAGCTCGAAGAAGGTCGTCAGCATTATCGGGGCTATGAGGAACAGCTTCTTGTACCTGAGGAATATGAACAGGGATATCGCGATCGCGGATGCCGCCAGCGCGACTGCGCTCACCTCGAGGAAATCGCCTCCGAGGGTCGGAGGTATCACCGTAGGGGTCCCTACGATCACGGCGACGGGAAGCGCGCCCCCGGTCAATATGCTGCTTATGGTCTTGGACTGGTTGGTCGCGAACGCGGACTGCTGGTTCTTCGAGAGGTTCTGCGGCGCGAAGCCGGATATCTGGTAGGAGTTGCTTATGTTGCCGTTCGTCACCCCTGGGTTTAGGATGGGCGAGGAGAGGATCCCGACGGCGCTCCAGGTGTTGATATAGCTCGTGTTGGCGGAGATGGTGCTTATCGTAGGCGTCATGTTCGCCGCGCTCTCCAGCTTCAGCGTGTAGTTCCCGTAGCTGCCGTTTTCTATGTTGCTTATGAGCGTGCCGTTGATCCCGGAGCTCGCTATGATGGTGCGGTATCTCGCGCTGTTCTTTGAAAGGAAGCTCTCTATGCTGCTGACGCTGTATTTGGTGTTGTAGACGGCCATGACGGGTATCGTGCTGTTCCCGAGCGTGAGCGCCGCCTGCATGTCCGAGAGCACGGTCGAGGACGGTATGTGCGTTATGCCCGCGCTCCCTCCCGCCGCGGAAAGCACCGAGCTGTTGACAAGGATGACGGCTCTCGTCGGCCTGTCAAGGAAGAGGTAGAGCGGCTTGTTGCTTTCCCCGAATGCCGCGACGGCGAAATGGCTGGCCGCGGAATCAGTAAGGAAGAACGACACCGCCCACGATACCGAGTTGTTGACCGCCTGAGGCGTCTGCGGCACTACGCTTCCCTTCAGTATGCCGCTTCCGTTCAGCGCCTCCTTGCCTCCTGTGACCCCTGCGAAGTTGCCCTCGCTGTCTATTATGCTTATTGTCTTGTTTATCTCGCTGCCGGAGACGCTCGGGATCGTCACGTATACGGTGGAGTTACCTATCCCCTCCACGTCGACCTGCCTCAGCCCGAAGGTGGACACCCTCTGCTCTATGACCGAGACTATGCTGGCCATCTCGGTGGCGTTCACCCCATGCGCAAGCGTCAGGGGTATCTCAGTCCCTCCCGCGAACTCTATCCCGAGGTGGATGCCGTTGTGCATCCCGTAGTAGGCGTCCGCCGAGGCGAGGAGGAGCACTATGACCAGAAGCGTGGCGACATGCCTGTCTTTCAAATAGTTCTGCAACCCCATCTATGACACCTCTTTCTCTTTCTTGTACCAGAGGAGCAGCGGCGTGTTGCCCAGCCATGTCGTGACAAGGTCTGTGACAAGCCCGGCAAGCACTACGGCGGAAATCTCGAAGTAGGTAGGTATGAACACTACGTACGATGTAATGAGAAGTATGGTAAAGGTTATTATCGCAGCCGTGGTCAGGGTCATGCCTGTCTTCATCGCCCCGAAAGCCCTCTTTTCCGGGGTCTCCTCGGCCCTCTTGAGTATCCTGATGGCTGAAAGCACGTCGGTGTCCATCGAATAGCCGATCAGCATCAGCAGCCCACCGACGGATGCGACCCCGAGCGGTATGCCGAACAGCGCCATTGCGCCCAGCGCCACGATTATGTCGTTCGCGGAGCCGAAGACGACCGTCAGGGAGGGTATCGGGTTCCTGAATATCACGAATACCGCAATAGCGACGAGGATGAACGACCATATGATTATTCCTTTGAGCTGCTTGAGGAAAAATGCCCCGAGCGTGGGCGTGACATCGTTGTAGGAATAGACCGGGAATTTCATTATGGAGCCGAGGTATCCCATTATGCTGCTCTTGTATTTCGCCGTAGCCGTGGCGTATGCCCACTGGGCCTTGGCCACCATGCCAACCGCATCGCTGCCGTTGTAGCTTTCATTGGATCCGCCGGTGAATTGGGAGAGGGCTGCCATCTCCTTGGCCAGCGTCGAATTCATGCTCGCGATATATCCTGTCTGGTTCTGCTCCAGGGCCGATATCTCCCTTGATATGGTTGTATTTGATGGGGAGCTGGAGAGCGCCACTTTGTCCTCCACCAGAGCGACCTCGGAGTTAGAATAGCTCCTGTTGAGGGAATAGATGCTGAGCAGGATGTTGTGCGCATTGGATATGCTCGTATTGGCTGCTATGACGATGGAGAAACTATCTCCCGCTTTCGTCACGCTAGCCTCTGCGCCCGGTATCCTGCTGTCTATCATCGCGGACAGGCTCTTCGTTGGTATGGTCGAGTTGGACTGGAGCTGTATGCTCACGCCACCCCTGAGCGAGGTGTCGAGCTGTATGTGCGGTATCAGGAAGAGGCTCACTATGAGCAGGGCTATCGGTATGATTGGGAATAGCTTGTAATGCCTGCTTTCGTAGATGTTCGGGAACTTCATATTTCTCCTCTAAATGGTGGATATGCCGTGCATGCAAAGGAGAAGAGGGACCACGCGGGTCACTCGAACCTTTTCATAAATTTCAGGTGGAGCGCAGTCACCAGCCCGAAGATGCCGTAGAATATCGACAGCAGTACAAGGGAATACCCGATGAATGTCGGCATATTGAACGGGGTGTTGGCCGAGAAGAGGAAGAATATCCCTATGGCGAATATGTATACCGACCAATAGACCCCCTTGAATATCTCCCATGCGAAATGCTTTTCCTTGTAGGCGAGCATCCGCTTGTAGTACGTCTCTATGAAGTCTGGATCTATGTGCAGATCCTCCTTTTTCCCTGCCATCGCTGCACCAGCTATTTTTCTTATTAAACCTTTATAAACCCTTCCCTTTTGTTATCCTCTATGTATGGTTCGCATCTCTTCAAGGTCTCCGCGACGGCCCTGTCCAGCCTTGCCTTTTTGTATTCCCTCGAGAGGTTGGCGTATGTGGCCGCTGTCGGGGGATCCTTCGCGTTTATCGAGCAGATGTCCCTATATTTCTTTATCGATATCTCATACGTGCCTATCTCCTTCGCCCCGTCTATTATCTCCTGCTTGTCGAAGCCGATCAGCGGCCTGAAGAACAGCGTGTTTATCCCCCTCCCGGTAGCCGAAAGGTTCCCGAGCGTCTGCGATGCCACCTGCCCTAGGCTTTCGCCTGTTATTATGGCCCCGGCATCCTCCTTTCCGGCTATCTTTTCCGCAAGCTTGTACAGGAATCTTTTGAAAGCTACGAGTTCGTACCTTCCGGTCCCTGCGGCGTAGGACTGGAAGACATGGCCCGGGGCGTAATAGATCCTGGTGCTTCCGTAATACCCTCTTAAGGCTTCGGCGATGTCGGCCATCTTCGATTCCGCCGCCTCCTTGTTTGTGCCATAGGCGTGCACATGGAGGTATATGGGCTCCAGCCCCCTCTTCATACCGTAATATGCCGCAAGGGGGGAGTCTATCCCACCCGAAAGCAGCACCACGGCCCTGCCAGAGCTTCCTACAGGGAGCCCCCCTATACCTTTCCTTTTGGAGTCGTATACGAAAGCGCCGTCTTTGGTTACGTTTATAAAAACTTTTCTCTGTGAGTCCTTGTCAAATTCGATCCCTCCCTTTGCGCCTTTTTTTATTATATCCGAAACGATCTTGAACGAGTCGAAATCAACCCCCTTGAAGGCCCTGTGCGCGACAACGCGTACCGGGCCATTCCCCCCGCCTGCCAGAAGCCCTAGCGCTGTTTCCGATATCTCCTTGAGGGAATTGCCTGTGAGCTTCGCGGGCGCGAACCAGACGATCCCAGGCACATGCCCTATCTTCCCCATCATCCGTTCAAGGTCTGACTTGCCATCGAGGCGGACTATCACCCTGTCGTATTTCTGTTCCAGCGCGGCGTAGCTCTCTCCCTCCAGTATCTTCGATACGTTGTTCCTCAGCTTTGCCACGAAGTAGTCCCTGTTCCTCCCTTTCACCCCTATCTCCCCGAACCGCATGTCTATAAGGTCATATCCTGTCGTATGGGGCATCCAAACACCTACTTGCGCTGCATATCTGTCTCCGGAAGATAATCCGGTGTTGACGAAAAATGGCAATGGGACATCGTCCCGTATCCTGGAATAGGTTACCCATCGCAGGTATAAAAAACTTGGCAGCGTCAGCTATCCGCCATCCCGTGCATTAACAATCGCTGGCGGAAAATTCCACGCATTTCGATGGCGGGAGGATGTCCCTTCAATTTATGGGTGGATCATCCCCCGAACTCTGCCAATGCAAAAGGTATATATAGAAGTATTGGCAACAGATATTGGTATGCCGTGCGCTGCGGCGGATCAGGGCTTTCAATAATACCGGATGCTATCGGATCCAGGTGCATATTCTGCCTAGGGTGCATGGCGTGGCAGAGGATTTGTATGGAATTGGATAAATGTCCATTTGGCAATGTCCTTTTTGTGTCTTAAATACCATGCGATTATAGGTGGAAAGATGAATATAACGGCCAGCATAAAGAAGTTTCTTGAAAATTCCAACCGCATAATGAACATCAGCTACAAGCCTTCGGCGGATCAGTTCAGGAAGAGCGCAAGGATAATCCTCCTCGGGATACTCCTTATGGGTGTCGTGGGTTTCTTGATAGGCGCAGTGCTCTATTTCATAATAACAGGCACCATGATATGATGCTTTATGGAGATAAAGATATATTTCACCAGGACCGCCCAGAAGAACGCGGACGAGCATTATGAGAGGTCGAAGAAATTCGCGCTGAAGATAGAAGGAGCACGCAAAGCGGCCATATCTCTTGAAAGGCTTTTGGCTGCCGCAAGGGGTGATGCCCAGGAAAAAAAGAGGAAGGTCCTGCGTGTGGCGAAGAAAGAGTGGTACGAGAAATTCCACTGGTTCTTCACAAGCGGCAACCTGCTGGCGGTCGGCGGGAGGGACGCGAAGCAGAACGAGCTGGTCGTCTCAAGGCATTTCGAGAACAACGACCGATTTTTCCATGCGGACATATTCGGGGCGTCAGTCACCATATTGAAGGGCGGCGAAGGTTCAAGGCGCGAGGATAGGGAGGAGGCGGCGTGGTTCGCCGCGTGCTATTCCAGCGCCTGGAAGAACATGTCCCGCACGGTTGATGTCTATTCCGTCGGTTATGGCCAGGTAAGCAAGTCAACCGCGAAGGGATCCCTCGGGGCTGGCAGTTTCCTGATCTCCGGAGAGCGCGAATGGTTCCGTAGCATACCCCTCGCGCTTGCCATGTTCGTCCGGGACGGCAAGCTGCATTCCGCGCCCTTGCAGGCGGCGGCAAGGCTCGGGTTGGAGAGACATGCCACGGTGGAACAGGGAAAGCTCAAGAAATCAGAGGCGGCAAAAAGGGTCTCAAGGATAACGGGATTCGACGATATAGATACGATAATGCAGCAGCTCCCCGCAGGGACCTTCAGCATCCGCGAAAGCTCAAATCCTCCAGCCGGAGTTGATAAGTGAGAGGAGCTCCTTCATGCTGTTTATCTCCCTTTTCCTCATTTGGGCTCTCCTTCCTTCGGCGGCAGCGCATAACATTTCCTCTGCCTTCCTCAATTCTCCCTCTGTCCCTATCTCGTATGTGCGTGTGCAGATGCCGGCCATCCTGATCCCGCAGTAGTCCAGCGCCTCAGAGACAAGGTTCTCCCTGATCTTTTCCTTGCTGTACCCCCTTTTTTTAAGCCGCCCCGCCAGGACCTTTAGCTTGCCCCTCAAAACTATCGCCATGTCATAGCGTAGGCCAAGCTCCGGGGCAAGGTGCCCTACGACCAATACGAGCCCCTCCCTCTTCGCTATCTCCCTCTTTATCTCCTTTGTAAGCGGATTGAGCTTCACTATCATGGCTCCCTCCTTGTCCTTGGAGGAGAATAACGATTTTTTCCTTACGACGTCGTTTATCTCTATCAGGCTGGCTCCACTGCTGGCGTGTACCACCGCCATGGCGAAACGGCTCTTCCCTGTCGCCGGGGAGCCGGTTACGGCGACGACTGTCCTCCATCTCCTCCTATTTTCCGACACCTCTTATCATCTCCATGTCGTTGTCGAGGATTCCCATTATCTCCTCCCTTGTATTGTATAAGTTGAACGCTGCATTCGGTTTCAAGTTTACTTTCAGGACGTAGTTCTTATCCCCTCCGAAAAACCATTCGCCTATCTTGCGGCCGTTATACATCGCGGTAAAATCTGCGATGAAATTTGATTTCCTGCACAGCTTCCCTACCATCGCATCGATTGCGGGCCCCATTGAGCTTACATATATCGTTTCCTCTTCCTCCCTGGAAATCATATCTGCCTTGACTATCGGGACCTTTTCCTGTTCCGAATGGACCGTTATGCTCTGCAATATCTGGTTCGTTGCCGTATCGCACAGGGCGGCGTCCTCATCAAGCTTCCTCTTCTCGTCGGCCATCCTGCCCAGGACGGCGTCTATCGCATCCCCTATCTCTTCTTTTATCTTGGATGCGGTGTCGTATATCCCCTCCTTGTCCGCAAACTGCAATGGATTCTCCAGAAATTCCGAGAGCGGAATGCCATACTTGCTCTTTATCCCCTCCTCCATGCTCCTTATTATCACATCCGCGGAATCGCTCCATAAATCAGCCATCGAAAAACCTACTAGTTAAAAGCATTTTGTTTAGACAAATCTATATACTTTGCAATTGGGGCATTGGCCTGGGTTGGAATGGATGGTGCAGCGACATGTATATTGAAGGCAGGGCAAGAATCGGCCGTTATGGCAACTCTTTCCTTAATCCGCATGCAAAGGTATCGCGAGATATAAGCGTAGCAGCCGCCCTTTCGATCCTCAGGGGCAGGAAGTCGTCCAAGCTGCTTGATTCGACTGCGGCAACAGGGATACGCGGGATACGTTACGCCCTCGAAGCCGGGGCGAAAGAGGTTACATTGCTCGAAATCAACGAGACCGCGTACAAGGACGCGGTCAGGAATGTAAAATCCAACAACGCAGATGTAACCCTTTTTAACGAGAGCATACAAGGCTTTGCCAACAGGACTTCCGAGCATTTCGACATAATAGACCTTGATCCTTTTGGGAGCGCTGCGCCTAACATATTCGACCTCTTGAAGGTCTCAAGGGACGGTACCTACCTTTTCGTCACGTCTACGGACACGGCGGTTTTATGCGGGGCCAGCGCCATGGCGTGCAAGCGCATCTACGATTCCGTGCCGATGCACAACGAGTTCTGCAAGGAGGTGGGGATGAGAATACTCATAGGCTACGTGGCAAAGACCGCCTTCCAGTTCGGGTTCGGCATATCCCCCGTCCTCTCCCTTTCATACATGCACTACATGCGCTCGTTAATACGGCTTGACCATGGTGTGGCAAACGTCCACGGATCCATGTCTGAGATGGGGTATGCCCACTTTTGCGAGAGCTGCATGTTCCGTTCGTGCGAGAAGGGATATCTCCCCAAACTTTTCAGGTGCCCGTCGTGCGGGGGCGCCATGCGCACCGCAGGCAGGATGTGGTGCGGAAACCTCAAGAACAACGGATTCATCGACGGCATGCTCGGGGAAAACGGCTGGCTCTCCGGAGAGTCGCTGGATGCATTGGAGCGGATACGGAAAGAGGCTGACCTCCCTCTTTATTATTCCATCCCCCACATGACCAAAAAATTGGCGATAGGATCCGTCAGTCCGAACGAGGTGTCGGAATGCCTTAAGCTCAAGGGGTGGGAGGTGTCAGGCACCCATTTCGAGGATTCCGCGTTGAGGACCGATGCGGATTCCCGCACGGTTGCGGGGTGCATAAAACGGATTAGGGGGCGGATGGATAAAGGGAGAAGGGGCAAGCTCATTATTTCTTGACCCTGACGTTTATCACATGCGATTCACTCTCGTATCCGAGCGCGGCCTTGAATATATCCGATTCCATCGTCAGCGTGCTGTCTGAATAAGGGTCGTTCATGTAGAAGGTGTCGTTGTCGTATCCCTTCACGACAATCCAGTGGGGCGAGGCATCTATGTATGGGTTGATGACATTCGCATTCACCAGGACAACCGGTATCCTTCCGTCATTCAGATACTTCTTTATCGTGTTGACGGTCGCATTGCCGTAGGACTCCTTTATCCCCATCTCCTTCACCTTATTTTTTATCTCGGAGAATGAGGCCTTCAGGGTATCAAGGTTGACCCCGTCATATACCGCAAGCTTCTTCTCGTATCCTTCGTCCTTCATGTTGCTGCTCACGATCTCTATCTTTGCCCCTCTCTTGGCAAGGGCATAGGCGATCCCATACTTCGACCCATGCCATACGCTGCCGTTTACCGCCTCCTGCCATATCTCGAATTCCGTCTCCTTCTTCGTCTTGAAGTTTTTGTTGAGGAACTTCAGCACCATCATAGCGCATGCTGCCGAACTTGTGAACTCCTCGGATTGCGGGTAGCTGGGTATGTCAAACATCTTGGTCTTTTTTATCTTTGCCCTTGTCGGTTTTGTCATCTTCTTTTTAGTCGCCGTTTGATCACCATTAACATGACATGGCTATGCAGGGAGGGAGATTTGTCCAATGTTTTTGAACTCCCGCAGGCCTAAGCCAACGGATCTTGAGTCCGTCGCGTTTGACCAAGCTCCGCCATCCCTGCACGCTTAATCCTTTATACCGTTATATACATATTGTTTACCTTTTTCCTAAGGTAATCAATCTACTAGCCTATTAGAACCTCTTCTCCTATTTATGCCTTCCCAATATTTTCCTCTGTATCGGCAATGGTGGACGGTTCCGCAAAGCACGGATGCCGGCAATCCTTCTGCCCTGCCATCTGTTGTTACTTCCGGATCAATACGATCATGGCCCTCTCCAGATATTTATTATCTTGTTATGGTATATCCTTTTACCGTCTCGTAGAGATCCCTTGCCTCGCTGTTTGTCTGGAAATGGCTGCGTATGGGGCTTATCATCTTTTCTAATTCTGCAGCAACGAAATTTTTGAGGTCCATCGGGTGGATTTTGCCATTCTTATATCCCGATATCAGCTCCTGGTAATTGCCAAATTCCATGTTACCGCCGAATTTCTCCGGCCTTTCTATCGTTATCGGGAGGGACTTGTCCCTCGCGATCAATATTTCCAGGTAATTTATTATCGGGTTTCCCTCCACAATCCTCTCGGGGCAGTATGCCTTGGATATCTTATCCTTTATCTCCCTCTCCGAATCATGGACGAATATCGCGCTCTCCGGCTTTGACTTGGACATCTTGTGCTCTGCAATCATATCCTCCCTTGCCGAATCGAGCTCCGGCACCCCCATTAATCCCAGGATAAGCGGGTGGTGGACAGCCACAGGGGCCTTCCATCCGTATTTTTGGGCAACCTCCCTTGCGAGTATGTTGGCGCGCCTCTGGTCCATCCCCATCTGGCATACGTCGACGTCCATCTGGAATATGTCGGTCACCTGCATGGCCGGATAAAACAGCTGCGCGGCGGAAAGCTGGTCCCCCTCTTTCCTGCCCATTATGGTTACGGCCCGTTTCGCCCTGTCTATGGTGGTTCCCTTCCCGACACGGATGAACCTGTCCCAATAGCCAATGTTGTCCATGAGTTTGCTCGCCCATACGACCTCTACTTTATCCATCTCTATCCCGCACGCCTTCCATACCTCTATGAAATACCTGCCGGTGGCCGTTATCTTTTCCAGGTCTCCTCCCATCTTGTTATTTATCAGGGCAAAATAATCGGCCATGTAAAGTTTCGGCTTCATCCCGACTTCCATCATCACTTTTATATTCTTAGCCCTCAGAAGCCCGAAGTGTATAGGTGCTATCCCTGACGGTTCGAACCCGTCGTATACTATGGGGTGTTCATTGGATTCAAAAAGCGCCCTCAGGTCGTCCTCTGTTATAATCTCCTGCGCTATCGATGCAACCTTCGCAATCTTGGTCTCAACATCCATTCCATCAAATCTTTTTATCGTTCGTCTATGCCATCAAGCGCAAAAGCCCCCGGAGGGAATTGAACCCTCGACCTTCTGCTTTATGGCCCTTTTGGCAAGCCAAAAGCCCTTACCATGCAGACGCTCTTTAGTGTCCCGTGTATTGGGATACCACTGAGCTACAGGGGCAGCAAGCATTCCTTTTATGATACGACCATTGAACAAGCAAATCTTTTAGATGTTTATGCCATTACGCATGGCATACCCTCTTCCGTCCGTTTCTCCTTACATTGGCATGGTTATTTCATGCCGGCGTGAGTGCGCCGAGCGATATTGTCGGGGCGATGCCGTCAGGAGGATATGCGCGGACCCTGACCCAGTATACCTTCGGAGAGGTTATCCCGCTTTCGTAATTGAGGAATGCTCCAAAGCTCACGTTCGTTGGAACGTATGTCGTTGCCGCTTTGACTGCCGGCACGTAGTTGAAATACGCTGCAACATCTGTCCCGTTTGCAGATACTCCATATATATTGTCCCCTGATGAATCTGGTATCGGGGAGCTTGTGCTATATGCCCATGTGCCTGCAGCTGTCTGGTACTGGATAGTGACGCTGCCAGGTGCGCCCATCAGCAGAGCCTCCCCCTCCTGGGGCGTGGTCCCGCTATTTCCGAACTGGAGGCGGTTTATCGAACTTGTGCCTTGCACGAACGGCGCGCTGTACCACTCGAAATAGGCGGGATAGCCAAATTCCGAGGACGAATGTATGTTTATCGCCGATGTGGCGTTCGCAGTGGTATTGACCCCGTCGCTTACGTTGTATGTCCCCAGGGCGCCCGTTCCCTGGCTGCCTATGTTCCATATATTTGTATTCAGGGACGTCCCAGAAAAGCTGTCATAAAAGTTGAATACATTGGCGCCATTGTCGTATTTGGCATAGGGCGTGGTGAGTTCTGGGGCTTCTCCCGCATGGATCCCGCTATAATCCACAAGGGTCGGGAGGAAATACATGTCCACGACCGTCGAGCTTGAGGGCGGAATCGCTTCCGGCAGCCTTATCCAGAAAATGGCGTCCGACGATGTGGATGTGCATCCGCTTTCGCACCAGCTGTAAATCTCCTTTCCTCCGTAATAAAATCGTATGTTTCCCAGGTCCCCTCTTTCCGCCAGCGGGTTTATCAGGGAAGGGTTGAACGACACCTCTTCCTGGAAATGGGCAGGTACCGCCGCATTCTGCGTGTTGGTTATCGTTATTGGTATGTAGTATATTCCCCCGATGTTGAGTTTCGATGCCTGCACGTTTATGCTTCCGCTGTATACATATCCGTTGCCTCCCTTGCATGACGGGGTGGTAATGTTCGCTAGCGGCTGTGCACAGTAGTTGCCGATTATCTTGAACGTCCCAGAATACATGTTCCCGAGCCGCGGCGCAGAGCTTATGTCAGCTATGCAGTATGTCTTCTCGCCCTCCGTCACTATACTTGCCGCGCAGTAGCCGCTGGTGCTGTTGGCAAAGTCCATGTATGCGTTGAACCCGGTTATGTTGAGGGTGCCAGGCATCATGTCCGATACTATTATGAATAGCTGGGATCCCACAGTGGCATTGGGGGTATAAATCGCGTCGTTGCAGTTGAATCCGCTGAAAATCGTACAATTGAAGGGCAGTATCGTCCTTGGGAAATTTATGAAAAGGTAGAGCAGCGAGAGGGTTATCGCTATGATCAAGAAAATGAACCCGTAGGTCGTCAGGAACTCTATTGCGCTCTGGGACTTCGGCATATTTTTGGTTGTAAAATCAATCTATATAATGGTTGCTGTGGAAATAGAGTGTACATGGAAGAGAAAGAGATGATGAGCGCGGCGAAGGCGATGAGGGCTTCAAGGCGCCTCGGCCAGAATTTCCTAATGAATCGCAACCTGGCAAAGAGGGAGGCCTCGTATGCCGCATCGAAAAACGTCGTCGAGATGGGGCCCGGGCTGGGCATGCTAACGTCGGAGCTGTGCATGGTCGCGAAGAGCGTCACCGCCATAGAGAAAGACGACAGGCTATATGCTCTGCTGCGGTCAAACAACGATTGCAAAAACCTCAATCTCGTTAACGCAGATTTCTTCAGCCTTGAAAAAAGCTTTTTTTCCGGAATCGACATAATGGTTTCTAACATACCCTACAACCTGTCGAGCAGCGTCCTTTATTGGCTTGCGGGGATGGGAATCCCTGCCGTGCTGTCAATGCAGGAGGAATTCGTGTCCCATATGTCGGCAGTTCCCGGGACGCGCAAGTATTCGAAGCTCAGCGTTGTAACATCTCTCTCGTTTGACGTGGAGGTGATTGCGAATGTACCGCCCACCTATTTCTACCCGAGACCCAAGGTGCGGTCATCCGTCATCCTTGTCACCCCTAAAAATAGGGTTATAGGGGAGAAAGAGCTAGCGATGATATCCTGCCTCATGGAACATAAGAAGAAGAAGCTCAGGAATGCCCTGATAGATTCGGCAGGATCCCTTGGCATGCCGAAAAGCGCGGTTTCCGCGATTGCGGAGAAGCTTCCCATGAAAGACACCCGCCCATTCCAGTTAACCCCTGAGGGGCTTCTTGCGGTTTCCGAAGAGGTGCTGGTGCTGCTGGGCAAATCCGCCTAAAAAGCAAAGGTCGGTTCGTTTACCTCTCTCATTAACGTCGCTCCTTTAACCTCCTTGGAAAATTTATCCTCTACCGCTTTGGCCCCTTCTATGCCTAAAAGGTTCTTGTAGTGCATCGGGACGGTCGCGTTAGCCCCTATCATGGCAGCAGCTTCTATGGCATCATCCACGTCCATCGTGTATGTCCCGCCTATCGGCAGCATCGCCACATCAAGCTTGCCTAGCTCTTCCATCTCGCTTATCTTGTCTGTGTCTCCTGCATGGTAGAATCTCTTGCCGTCCACCTCTATCACATATCCCACCCATCCGTTGCTCTTTGGATGGAATCCTATCCGTGCGCTTTCCACGTTGTATGCCGGTACCGCCTCTATCCCTATGCCAGAAATCTTCGTTTTGAACCCTGGCCTTGCGATATAACTGTTTTTATCCTCCTTGCCCTCTATAGTCCCTTCCGACGCGACTATCGCCGTGCTGTTTTTAGATACCTTCTCTATATCCTCCCTGCTGAAATGGTCGAAATGGGGGTGGGTTACAAGTATTATATCCGCTTTCAAGTTGACCTTCCCTATCCTGAACGGGTCTATGAATACCGTTGCATTTTCCCCTTTTATGTAAAAGCTGGAATGCCCTATCCAGAAAAGCTTCCTCCCAATATCATCATCCATATAATCATACCATCTTATATTGCACTTTAAACAATTCCGCCGAAATATATTAATCCTTTCGGTATTGCCGATAAGTTTCCTTTTGCCGGGCTATAATGCTTTTTGCGATAAGTATAAATAAATGGGATAATAACCTTTCATAACGTCATATTGGTGCATATATTATTTATCTAAAGCAGGGATTAAATCTTCCCTACCTGTTTGGTATGCGGCTGCAAGGCATATAGATATAATACTGCCATGTAAAGTTGAATGTCGGGATAAAAGGTTGTGGTGTGGTGTTTCGCAATGGTTGATCGGCAGTCCAAAGATCTAATCAAACTCCACGATGGGGAAACCCCATATCTTCGGCGCATCCTTTTTGGCAGCATACTGATTGGCGCATTCCTGATATTGCTTTTATCCAATTCCTATGGGCAACAGGTAAGGGTGCCATCCAATGGCACCGCAAACCTGAACGCCACCATATCCTATTCCCCCCCTCCTCTTTTTAGCAATAGCGTAAATCCGCTCAGCGCCGGAATAGACCCAAGCCTCACCCTTACGAATAGCTATTATGTAATAACTTTTTATTACCAGGGAGGTGCAGGTTCTCTCAGCGGAAGCGCGCAATCGTTAAGCCATGTCCCTGTCACTCCACAGGTGCTGAAATACAATACGCAGAATGCGGCGTGGTTGATAACATGCCCCCAGAAACCAAACGTATCTAATTCCTCTGTTTTCTTTACCATAAACCCAACCTATTACATAGGGGGGGATGCCTGCCTGACAGGCTTTTCCCCGCTCTCGTCTGTAATCCATCTAAATATCAATGTAAATAACCTTTACAACCCCACAAGGGTCATGACTTCCCTCATCAATGCGCCGACAATATCAAATCCAGCCGCGGCAACATTGACCAATCTTGGATATTCGGGAGAAGCAAACGGGACAAACTCCTTCATATTCAATGTTTCCAACGGCTACAATACGCAATCCTACATATTCAAAAATGTCCCGTCTGCCCCACAACAAGGCATATGGTCCTGGCATGTGAGGTATGTGAACCTTTCGGATTCATACATAAAAACTGAGAACAACCTATACCAGAGCAAGTACACGTATACCTTTTATGACGTACCGATAACACAGGCTTTCATGTCGATACAAATAAGGGCGCAGAGTTCGAATACGGCTCTTTTTTGCATCAAAATATATTTCATTTATATCTGTTTCTGGTTCTGGGGCTGTCTATATAATTACAATTACCACGTCAATGCCTCGTTGAACTATATCGCAAATGCCAATGTGCCTATCCCTAACCAAAACAACGTCGGCACCTATTCGCCAACGGACTACCTCGACATGAATGGATATATTTATACACCGTTTACCCCTATACCGTCAACTTCCGGGGGTGCCCTTAGTTGTGCCCATGCCATGTATGACGGGGTGATACAGGATACTCCCGGATGCAGCAGTTTCAAGAGCCCCGTTTCCAGCACTGCCGTACTGCATTATAGCGGGGATGTGAACGGGGGGATCGAAAACAACGAATACGTGTATAATAATCCTAAAAATTCCAACACCCTGCTAGTTGCATACAAAAGCGCAGGTTCGTCCCTTTCATATCCTTTCGGCCAATGGGAGGAGGGGTATGTCCCTGTGCCACAACATTCCCTCACAACGAATGTTCCCATCGTACCATACCTGCTGTATAACATTAGCCTCCCTACGAGAGGGAGCGATATAACCCCAACTAATAACATCCAGTTCCTCAATCTTTCCTTCGATCTTTATAGTCCGCATAATTACATGAATCCCACAAGTTTCCTGGATCCGATAACGCTCGACACGGGGTCGGCATTTTTCGCGACCACAACCTCTTCCGGCACTCCCGAGCTGGGCAGGTATCCGAGCGACATATCCAGTACCCCTGACCCCCAGGCCCTTACTGCCCTCCAGACTACATTCCTCACCTCCTTGACTTCTCAAGAAGCTAGTGATTTTGCTGCCCACACGGCAACAACGACTCCCTTCCCAATCCGCGGCATAACTCCCCCAATCCCAGGTAGCGTTGCACTGCCAAACGGCTTCCAAACCCTTCAGGGCCAATACCTATCTGGAACCATATATAACCCAACATTCATAACTTCCGCGCCAAACGATTACGTTTATGTGCTTAATGAATCATCAACGTGCGGGTTGTTGTGTTTCAATTCCAATAGCAAGACGAACCTTTTTGTATTGAGGTTCATACCTTCCGGCTATTATAACCTATCAAACTTCCAGCCGGATACTGCAAATAACGGTCCGGCAGGCGTCGTAAACTTGCAGGAATGGAATAGCAATTGGAATAGCTATTGGAGCAACACCATAATACAGCAGTCCAGCAACCTCTATATAACTGGGATCTACCAGCTGTCAAATGTTGCATCTTCCTGGTGGCATCTCTCGAAATCGACAGGAGGCAGCCCTATAGCTGCAAATTTTGCCCCTAGGTACATGACTACCGATTACAACAATGACGTGTTTGTGTTTGGTTATGTGCCCCAGAGCGGTTTCGACATATTCAGCAGCCCGACACTGGAAATAGCGGTTATACTCGGTTCCAGCCATCAGGTTGTGAGCGGCGAGATATCCGTTCCAAGCCAATATAGGCCGGTAAAGGATCTGGCTGTGTCGCCAAACGGGAATCTCCTGTACCTTGCCAGCCCTGACAGCGGTAATGTGCTGATATATTCGTTTACAGTGTCCGGAACTACTGCGGTATTCACGCTTGTCAAAGTCCTCTCTCTCTCATACTCTAATTCCACTGAAAACTTCAATATAGCAGAATATCTTGCTAACGGCGGACCATACGGCAGCTCAAAGATCAGTAGCGCATATAGTTCCGCAAAATCGGAGTATGATTCTGCCAACTATCATCACCCTCTGGCATTATTTGATTCGAAAGGGATACTTTATGTCCTAGATAACTGGACGTTCCCTGATCCGTCATGCGGTTCAAGTAGCACCCAATGTTCATCAAGCATATTGATGCTGCGTGCTTTCACGATAAATTTCAATGAAGTTCCGATTTCTGGAAGTTCCAAATCGGATATAACAATAAACTCAAATGCTATAATTACAACCCCCCCCAAAGACATCTTGAATTTCAAATACCCTCCTTATGGTTGGCCTCTTTCGGCTAACATTTCACTTCCTTCTTCCAAACTCGATACTTATTGTGCGGCAGATTGTAATCACATCCCCCCATTATCATATGGCTATCAACCCATAGGGCCTGAAATGAGCAGCACAGGACTCATAAGCCCTTCTGGCAAGCAGGAGTTCGGCATGTATATGGGATTCAACGGGACCTTCTATATGTTGGCCCATTCATATAATTGGTTCTGCCCAACCTCTACCTATTGTTCACCAAGTTCGCAGTTATATACAGAGCTGTTGGCATTCAAATTCAACATACAAAATTACAGCAAGATATCATATGGGTCGAATTCCCCATATGTCTGTTACATAAGCACGAATAGCATGAAATCCCCTTGCAATGAATCCATAGCAAGCAACCCCTCCGCACTGAACGACATGCAGACCCCCCTGCTAGGGGTCCCGAGCTCATTCACATATTCGGAGAACCAGGGCAGCCCATTCGTCGGTCTCAATGTAAACACCGCCCTCGCATCTTTGGTACCTGGCGGGATAAACCAGGCCCAGCTCAGTTCCGGCACGGCGAACCCCTCTCCCTCGCAAGAGAATACGATAATGGCCAATGGGGTATCATCCTTTTCCAATACGTATAATTCCGTAGTCGCCAATCCCTCTGCGTTCTTCGGGTTGAGCGCCAACAGCCTTTATCCCACATACATCGATAGCCAGATAAGCGGATACTTTTTGGTTCCATTCACTTCCAATTATGCCTTGACGCAGAAATGGTACCCACAGCCTACAAAGAAAGGGACGCTCATATTTGACAGAGCCCCATCCAATGTGAACGATAAGGGGTGCCCACCATATTATCTTCCTATCGGCTCGAGAGGTCCATCTGTCATATTCGTATATCCCTTCGTTACCTATAGCTCCTTCTCCGCTGCAGACGGCGGGCCCCCGAACCAGGCACCTTACTGCACATCTAAATTCCAGCAACCGAGCAGCTCTGGCAGCAATAATTATGCCAACGACATAGAAAACTGTACGGTATACACTTCCGCGATAAGCAGTACAACAATCTCGCAAAACGCGAAAAGTTCGATAGAGGGTGGCCCTACGTACCTCCAATACTTTGTCAACAAGCTGCTTTACCAACCAAACCTCTCAGATGCGAATTTGATAATTCCTCCCGTGATCAACATGACCGCATTTACCAACAGGGTGTTCGGCGAAGTATATGTCAACCGTACGATAGCCTCCTCCGGAACCCTTTCCACCCCTGTGGTGATAAATGCATCGCACCTGCTCGACTACAGGCTGATAACGGTATTGCAGTATCCGTATTATGCCTTCCTTGGGGGCTATCCTGGTTATGCTGTCGAACAAACGGAGCCGGTCACCCCTCCATCCTTAGGGGTCAATCCCGGCGGTGTAGCATCGTCCTCCGGCGGCGGGCTGTCCTCTGGGATTCCAGGAATAGGAACGATTATAAATACGGGAAGCCTTACCTCTTCTTTGTCACCGGGGTCGGCTATATCCGGCCTCACATCCGGTAATTATTATTACAATCCCTCCTCCGCTCTTAACGAACCTAGCGTCTTTAATTATACGAACACCTCCCAGATACTCCAAGAACCCCTCCAGACCGGCCCTCTTTTATATAATGAATATTCCAGGGTTGTTTACTTGGATTCTATTTTCCTCCAGCTAAACAACACCCCGCACATCCTGGGATACAACAGGCTCATATTCACCTATGTAGACAGGTTCAACAACACGATATACATGCCTGTCGACGTGGACTTCGCCAACATGACCACCATACAGCTTAACACGACAGCCAGCGTGGACGTCACCAACCCGAACGATACTACCATCACGGTTAATGGGGTCGCTGGGACCTATAATAGCCAATTCTCGTCAACGCTGAATCCACTTCCGGCAAATTCAAAAATTTATATCTATTATGATACAAACCTGAATTTTTACAATTCCACCGTCTCCCCACCATCAAGTAAGTATTACCAATATGCCCAAAGGTGTGCTTTTGCGGCAAACGTCATAAACTGCCCTGTCGCTGACCCGCTTTCTACACTTACACAGGCTGTTAACGGTGTAACCGAGGCGAACGCAGTAACATTCCACACCCAATACCAGTCGGGCACCACCTGCGCACCGGAGCCAAAAAGCATGTTGAACGTACCTAATTACTACCAATGCAGCATATTCGGTGCGAATTCCCTGCCCGAAACCAGAAGCCTGCCATCAGATCCCTCGGTCACGGAATACTGCATGCCGATATTCAGTAATGGCATAGGGATCTTTACTTCACAACTCGGCATGGTCAATGTAGTGAATACCAACGGCGCAGGGGATTTCAACTACGCCTTTAACGTATGCGGTACTGGCGAGGCAAAAATATCGGCGACATATTATGGTTGGCCTCCCCCGGAGCCGCAACAGTTTTCGCAGTCTCCCCTGTCGTCATCTGTCGCATCGTCTTCGTCTCCCGGCTCCTCTTCCATTATCTCTACAGGGACCTCTCAGATTTCCTCTGGAATATCATCCAAGATATCCTCAACGGCTTCAAATCTAGTGAATAAGGTGTCCTCATCAATACCTTCTTCTATATCCTCATCCATATCCTCGCCCATTTCATCACCTACCTCTTCGTCTTCTGGTAATTTTGAATATAATTATACTGATTCGAGCGGGACTGCAAGCCAGTCCGTCAGCATAGGCCTTTATGCTCTAAAGTTCGGCGACGTCGGGGCGCTGGGTGTGGTGCTCATAGTTCTGGCATTGCTGGCATTCTCATTATTCTCATCAAGAAGTAAGCGGGATTGACCCTTGTTAATAAGTTATATATACCTGTCATGCAAATCATCAGAGTGGTGCTGGTTGTGCTTCCCTTGCTGTTGAGTATTGGCGCAATATACGCTTTCATACCGATAATCATTATAATAATTCTCATAGCCGCGGCTGCGGGGCTGACAAGGGGCTATGACCTGCTAGGGGTATTCGGCATAAGCACGTTGTTCGGATTTGGGAGTTCGACACGGGGCGGGCTGAAGAGTTTTAAGTACGGCATGACTTCCGATACCCTCAAAAAGAATACAACTAGCTATTTGAAAAAAGTGAAGAGCGCCCCCTCGCTTCCATCTTATGTCCCTAGTTCTATGATAAAGGCAAAGATATCCAAGGATATGTCTGTGGGCGCCTCGGAAGCTGGAATTCCTGCCGTTATAACATCGGAGGATCTGGCCAAGCCTCATGTGGCGAAGTTCGCTACGAAACTTGAGGCTCTCAATAGTAGGATGTCCCGTGTGGGGAATAAGATGGCGGGCCTTGAGCATCAGGGTATGTTGGGATACGACAAGAATTATCAGGACAATAGAACCCCCAAGCCGAGTTTTTCCAAGACCCTCGCATGGATGCTGACACCTGCTCTCCTTTCAAAATCCATAAGGTCTATAAAGAAGCACGACATATTGGCCGAGAAGGCAGAGTCTATGGCTGGCCAGAAAGTGGATCTTCAGAACAAGCTGCTTAAGGCGGCGGATCCAGCAAAGTATAACCAATATTGGGCAAAGGCAAAAGCGGATTTGCTTGCGCACCGTACGGAAGAGGAAAAGAAGTTGCGCCTGCGTAATGTACGGACGGACTACTATGCCATTAGCCAAGAGACTAGGCGCAAAAAGAGGGCAGAAAGGATAAAGGCGAAACAGAAGAAACTACGTAAAGCGAATGACGAGAAGTTTATGGAACAGAACTTCGTGAACCCGCGGTATAAAAAAGAGAACGAACCTCCCCCGCAGCAATAGCAATCTCATTTGGCTGCGCTGACTATCTTTATTATGTCGTTGTCCTTCAGCACGTAGTCCTTCCCCGCCCTCATTTTTGTCCTGGCATCCACCGCATAAAGCATCTTGGCGCCTATCTCCCCATGTATTGCATACGCCATGTCCTCTGCCGTGGACCCCCTTTTCATCAATAGTGCGTCAGGAAGTATGTTGCCGTTGCCGTCCTCGTACCTGTTTTCGTTTTCCACCGGGTATACGACTATGTTGCCGAGGAGGGAGAAGACAGTCTCATTCAATACATTTTGCACATTCGTGCCGCCATGGCTGGTTATGAATCCTAGCATGTATTTCAAAGCGGATGCCTGAGCCTCCGGTATGCCTGTTTTCAATATATTGAATTCCTTTTCCCCTGGTGTATAGTCTATGATGCCTTTCTGCGCCGCCTTCCTGAGCGCAAGCTCTATGGCCGCGGCGCACCATGTCACATTTTTTCCGAATCTCTCCCTAAGTTTTGCGACCCTCTCTTCGCTTCCCTCGCAATCCATTTTGTTTGCGACAATCAAAGTGGGCTTTGATATCTCAAGAATGTGCTTCGAGAACGTAGCGGTACTTTCTTCACTCCATCTTATCCTTGTCGGTACCAGGTTGCTGTCTACTACTGCCTTCTCCAAGTCCTCTTTCTTAAATTTGAAGGAGGAAAGTACCTCCCTGAGCGCCCCTATGCCGTCGTCTTTTTTCGAAAGCTGCGCCATATGCCTTTCTATTATCCCCGAGAGCCATTTTACCAGTTCGCCATTTACCATTTCGACATCGTTTATCGGATCGCAGTTGTCGCAATGGTTGCCGAAGCTGTCGGTCTTTCCGCTGGCGTCGACAACAAGGATGAATGCATCGCATCCCGACAGGTCGTCCAAGAACCTGTTGCCCATGCCTTTGCCTCCGTGCGCCCCTTCGACCAGCCCTGCCACATCTGTAATATTAACGGGAATCCTTCTTATCCCTCCTTCGCATGTCGAGTCGCGCGGACTGCACTTGAGTCCCATTTCCTCACCGGCGCATTTCCTGGTTATATAAGAAACCCCTACATTGGGGTTTATTGTCGTAAAGGGATAGTCTGCGATATCCACATCATGCAATGTCAATGCGGAAAAAAGCGTACTTTTTCCCTTGTTCGGTGCCCCTATTATCCCTATTTTCATAAAATCTCCCAATTCCTTTACCCGCTTCTCCGGGTCATATTTTAGGGTATGTGCCAGTGGTGTAATGTTTATAAATAAAAACACAAGAAATATAGGCGTGAAGGTATAAATACCTACGAAAACAATCCAAATGTATCTGTTCATCAAAAATGCAGGGATAGCAAAGCTTGGCCAAATGCGGCGGGTTCAGGGCCCGTTCTCCTAGCGGGTTCGAGAGTTCAAATCTCTCTCCCTGCACCATTTCAAACGAAGCCGGCAGAATAACAGAAAGCTTTGAATAAACATATTGTTTATTATCTATATATGATAATTTAACTGAAAGGCTCATAAAAGCAATCCAGAATTCACCGGAAAGCATCGCCGCACTCGAAACGCTGGAGAGCCTACGGTTCTGCGATGACTACACGTTGAAAACGACACTGAGCAGGCTTAGCAAGTACGGCAAGATAATTCGCTTAAAGCGGGGGTATACTCAGCGAATCCTATAAGGGATGCATTCATAGCGGCGCAGTACGCGTACAGCGGATATCTCGGTTTCTCAAGTGCTTTATATATGCACAGGCTTATAACAGAACTTCCGTTCGCCATTACCGTTGTGACCGTTTATAAGTCAGCGTCAAAAATGATTGGTGCGTACGAATTCAGAGCGGTAGCTTTAAAAGAAAAGGCAATTGGATTCGAAAACCTCGGGGACTCTACTGTTTCCACCCGAGCTAAGACGTTATTCGACTGCATCTATCTGGAAAGATACTCAATCGAAAGGGATAAGCTTATTGAAGCTTATAGGATGGCGCGGTTCGGTGCAGAGGAACTTAAAGAATTTGATTCATGCGAAGTTTTATAATAAAGGAACCCCATGATTTATTGTAAACTTTTTAGGTAGTGCTATAATTGGATGAGTTTAAACGTGTCATAACGCTTTTTGACGCAATAGTGATTAACATGGGCGCCATAATAGGCGCAGGAATATTCGTCATAGTCGGCCTAGCTGCCGTAAAGGCGGGCCCTTCGATCGTGATATCAATACTGGTTTCAGCATTGGTTGCCCTGTTTACCGGACTTAGCTTCTCCAAAATCGCAAGTTATGTCTCTAAAGAGGGCGGTGTATATGAATATGCAAAAGATACGCTCTCCATGTTCTCCGGATTCATCGGAGGGTGGATGTGGACCTTCGGCAATATAATCGCCGTGGCAGCAGTCTCATTGAGCCTTGGGGGATACATCAATACGCTTTTCGGCACATCCATGCCAACTCCATATATCGCGATTTCCGCAATCCTCCTTTTTATGACAATAAATATATTCGGGATAAAAAATTCAGTTAGGACCTTGGCAATTCTCGTACTATTGAACATTTCCATACTGGCTCTGTTCGTAGTGTCCGGCTTGCCGTCCTTCAATGCCTCTAATTTTTCCAACCCCTTCCCCAACGGCATAAACGGAATGATGGTTGGTGCCTCACTGATCTTTTTCGCATTTACCGGATTCTCGCGGGTGACCACCTTGAGCGGTGAAGTTATAAATCCAAAGAAGACCATACCCCGTGCAATAATAATATCAATTATCTTATCTACGGTAATCTATCTCGCCGTCGCAGTTGTCCTGTTGGGGCTTGTCCCCTATCCTTCCCTTGCCCACTCCCTCTCCCCCCTTTCCCAAGCAATCTCTGTCCTGCATAACCATCTGCTATTGGCAATAATATCCCTGGGGGGAATAACTGCAACAGCCGCGGTCGCCTTTACCGGGATACTTGGTACGTCACGAGTTTTCTTTGCTATGGGGCGCGATAGCGAGTTGCCGAGAACGCTGGGCGTCATAGACAGGTTTTCAACTCCGATGCATGCCATACTCCTTTCGTCCGCCCTTGGCGTGGTGTTCATACTCGCCATATCCTTCGGCACGATAGTGGGGGCGGCAAACGCATCTATATTACTTTCATATCTGATAATAAACATAGCGGCGCTTAACCTTACTCCAAATCATCCACGGCATACCACCAACGGATCAATCCTGGGCGGGAAATTCCCCATAATACCGTTGCTCGGCATCGCAAGCATACTTGCAGTAATGCTCTATATAACTCCGGGAAGCCTGTCCGTAGCCGGCTTAATATTGGCTATCGGCGGGATTTATTACAGGGTCAGAAACACTCCGCATAGGAGGGGAAATCCCAATGTGCCAGTTCGCAGTGCGGTCAGGGTGTTTGGGGTAAGCAGGAGGACAGGGTAAATTGATAAATACCTTGTTATGGTAATAGAACCTATTGCAATGGGTACCTTTCCCGGAGATCATACAGAATTATAGTATCCGTCTTGCGAACTGTTCGGTGTGGTGGTTTGGTGGTTGATGAGCGTTTGGCGGGTCATTTGCACGATGCATCGAAGATGCTGCTAAAGGCGGCAATAGTTTCTTTCATAATGCTGGTATTCAGCATGCCCCAGCTCCGTCTTGTGCAGTTCGGCACGTCCGCCGGGCAGGTGTCCATCCAATCATTCCTGTTCGACATCATTCTTATCGCCATTCTGTCCGCAGCATACGACTATTCAATGGGGTCCGGCGTGAAGAAAGGAGAGGATATACTCGGCGGTGCCCTTGCGGCCGCGGTAATACTCGTAGTTCTTCCCACATATCTTGGAAATTTCTCCATACAGGGGTATGCAGTCTCATTCATAGCGCTCCTTATAGTGCTGTTCATAGGTTTCCTGGTCGGATCCGTGCTCTCAGATTTCGTGGATTTATTGCGCGGCATAGCGCTCTTTGTAATAATAATAGCGGTTATCTACCTTTTGATAAAGTATCTCCCCGGCCTGGTATCTGGCCCGCAAATACATAATATCGCCGGTACGATATCCAGCAAGCTAAGCACAGCGAATTCATCCATACCTAAATAGAATTCCCGCTTCCGTGGTGCCGCTTGTTCTATCGGTAATCGCGCCGCGAGCCCGCACCATCATAGCAAGGTATTTATCCTTTCACTTGCCAAAATAGGTGTGCCCTATCTGACGTTTCATGGCTAGTGCCGGTGCCTTTGCGTATCCGTTACACTATCGGTATGGGATTGTATGCAATACAATCGACTTAGTTGCACCTGTCTGGCTTAAAATTGAAGCGAGGCCATTCTATGTGGTTATCCTATCGGGCATCTATGGCAATCGAACAAAATACTTGCCGCAGTAGCTCAGTGGGAGAGCGTCCGGCTGAAGATGTAACGATTAGATACCGGAAAGTCGCCGGTTCAAATCCGGCCTGCGGCACTGTTAGGGCTGTATGTATGGCATGCACGCGATCGTAGTCTAGCCTGGTAGGACATTGCCTTGCCAAGGCAGTAACCCGGGTTCAAATCCCGGCGATCGCACTTTTTTAATACGGGCTGCATTTCACCGGCAACTAAAGAATATTTAGGCGGTCTCGCCATTCAAAATACCCCTATTTGAGGAGTATAAAATTGCAACAACCAACCAACAATTTTCATAAAAGAGATATAATATATCATTGTAAACAGAGTTTGGTACAGTGCTAACTTCTTGTTGCAACCTGAACGAACCGAAAGCCGAGATTCTACCGGATGGCACTATCTATCCTTACCTCTTTTTTACGAAGATAATAACCAACTGATTGGCAATGTGTCTGCATACAGAAGTCAATTTTACTAAAAGTTATGGTTATAAAAAGTTATACTGTAGTAATTTTTCTTGTAGCCACAACAGGCACTGTACTGATTGTTCAGCTTATGCAAGTGGGGTGGGTATAAAATTCGATGATCGTTGTGAATATCTTAAAAAGATCTAAAAATAAAGAATTTATTAGACTTAAGGGTGCAACAGCGTTCCCTGGGGGTGCTTCTGGAAAAGCGGCGCTTTTCTTGGAAAATTCTGGCGAAAAAAATGTGAAAGGCAAATTTATACTTGTTGCAGAAGCCACTTATCCAGAATATTTACCAATAATGCTAAAGTCAAGCGGCATAGTTACTGAAATAGGCGGTATATTATCACATGCAGCCATAGTAGCGCGCGAGTTTAAGATACCTTGCGTTGTAGGGGTAAAAGGCGCAACAAGTAAAATAAAAAGCGGAGATCAAGTCACTATAAGAAAAGGCGGTGTTGTAGTTGTTGAATGCGCGCGAAGATAATATAGATTATCTGCTTAAGGACAAAACGATGCGGAGAGGCTTCCATTACTTATGCAGAAATTCTGATGAATTCAGCATAGAGGCAGCGAATCTAAAGAAAAATGTCTCCCTACTTGCAGATGGGATATTAACAGAAGAAACGCTAAAAACGGTTAAACGATTTGTTGATAGGAGGATAGACAACTATTTAAAAGAATTAAGGGATGCAAATACATATGTTGCAAAAATTATCAACAGGATAAAAATTACCGACGCCGAGCTAATTCTCTCCGAGTTATACTTCAAATCCCAGATATACTTTTTGTATAATGAAGTATTTACATATGGTTCAATGGATCTGATCCTTCGACATCAGATAACAAAAAGGAAATCAGATGTGGAAAAGACATTACTTGGGCTCTCTAATTATAAAGGCACCGCAGTACACACATTATATAAAATGCTTGCGGGATTTCAAATTCCCAATACAAAACCAGAATTTATTAAATTGCGGAAAAGAGATAAAAAATTTAACAAAGCTGTCGATAAACTTCGCATGCGCATCTCGGATTATTTTGAGAAAGAGCCCACACTCGACGAAATATATGATATGATTAAAGCATCAAATGAACACGTAAAATCGATCCATACAGAAACAAACTATCCCCCTATAAAAAAGGCGATCGTTCAACTTTACGCATTCATTGTTGACACACAAAGAAAACTATTCATTTCCCAAAACATATACATGAAGGCAGCGAAGAGAATATTTAAAAAATTTCCAAAGCTAAACGAGATGTATGGGGGACGAAAGTCAAAAGGGCCATTACTAAATCTCTATCTGAATAAAGTGAAATAATTAAAGAATTACAGGCTCTCCCAGTCCTATACCTATTATAATAGCTTTATATTCGACCTTGATACACAAAACGCATATGCTTATCGGATCTGAACAACAAAATAATTGAAGCAATTATCAATAAAAGAGTTGCAACGATGCATCAAAATAGTAAATACAACAAAAAGAGGGAAAGCATTAGGAAATAGAGCCATTTACTAACGGCTTGCCCACGAATAAAATACTAAATAACTTGGATTCGGTTATTATATTTATGTGGCGGTGGTTGCAGAGTTCGCGCATTAAAACAGACAGGAAATACCAATAGTTGTTATATAGTACAAAAGAATGACATAATCAACGCATTAAATAAAATTAGTGGTAATTGATTTGAGATTTATAATATTTCAAACCGGAAGAGGTTCTAGAAAAACCATCGGCGGCAAGGCATCCTCTCTTTTAGCACTATATAAAGGGGGATTCAACGTTCCCCCTTTTTTTATTCTCACCACTAAAAGCATAGGCCAGCTAAAGAATCGGAAGATGTACAAAAAGTTTTCTCCGGAAATTGAGAAAGCGTACAAAACTATCATAAAAAATGGCGAGGTAGCTGTGCGTAGTTCTGCCACTATAGAAGATTCACGGGAATCAAGCTTTGCAGGCCAGTTCAAAACAATGTTAAATGTCGATATAGATAATGTATATGCCGCAATCAAAGCTGTTTACTCATCTATGCCTAATGTTGAAGCTACCTACGGACCAAGAATCAAATCAGGCATTAAGATTGAAATGGCAGTGATAATACAAAAGATGGTCGACTCGGATAAAGCAGGCGTCCTCTTCACAGCAGATCCGGTAAGCGGTGATAGGGGTAGAATGATAGTGGAGGGAGTCAAAGGGTTGGGCGAGGCTCTCGTTTCCGGAGCAAAAACACCCACCAGGTATTACGTTTCTAAAACACGCAACAGAATATTAGGCCACAGGGGGAACAACTTAATCACTCCAAGAGAGCTAAAACAGTTATGCAACATTGCCTTATCAATAGAAAAATTATTTGGTTATCCTCAAGACATAGAATTTGCAATAAAAAATGGTAATATCTATATATTACAGAGTAGGGATATAACTACATTATAACTCATTAATCACATATTCCTTTTTAGGCAACTCTCGCCATTCCTATTTGGCATTATCCCATTCAGATATGTGGAGGGTTTTCCCCTATCTACCAACTGCTGATTATATATTCTCCAATTTCTATAGTAGCTCTGCATTTTATTGCCAAAAATAAAATGCAACCTGGGGCTTTATGCCCTAGGTTTTAGCGGAATTATTGGACAAAGTCAAGATAGAGATACCTATAAATATCTGGGAATTTATAAACCATTATATGATTAAATGCCAGTATCCGCTCGAAGAATGGCAGTGCCAGTATCTGGGGTAAATATGAAGATTTCAGACCTGTATTCAGAACAACCGGCGCTACAATATATGTTCTAGATCGGGATGTAAATCATGCAGATTCAATGTAGTTTCTGTAAGTAGGGCATAACTTAAACTAGTGAATGAGGAGAAGATAAAAAACCGCGTCATAAATCCAAGTCTATCAAGGATGAGATATAAAGATTTCGACTATCGATAATAAGAAGTTAAATTTCTAAAAATTTTAATTAATTGGTGAGAAAATGTTGGGAGTTTATATACCAAATCCTGACGGAACTTTTGGATACGTTGGCAACAGAATATTTAAGTCTATGGACAGAATTTCGCAAGAACTGCCCCCTAAATTATGTGAAGATAGGGTGGATGAGCTGAGGAACGGCGAAGTCTGGGACAGGATTTCTAGGATAAATCATAGGATAGAAATTGTGACAAATGCTTACTTCGATGAGATAGGTAGCCTTTTTGCGCTGCTTCCGCAAACGACAAGGATGATTTCGTCTCCTGGTGCTGTATACGGGAAGGAAAAACTTCACTATACGCAGGATAGCGTTCCGATAAAGTTGAAATGGTTTGACTTAGATAAGGAGGTGTACCTTTCCGAGTCATCGCAGATATACCTAGAACTTTATCTGATTTCCAAAAATCTAAGAAGCGTTTATGCGATATACAATTCCTTCCGTAAGGAGCAATCCGACGCTACACATCTAGCAGAATTCCATCATATCGAGTTTGAGGGGAAAATCACACAGACGGAAAACAAGAAGATAGCGTTAGGACTCTTGGCCCGAATCATAAACGAGCTGCTTAGGAAAAACAAAGAAGATCTGGCATACTTCCTTTATGATGAAGACATTGATTACTTGAAGAAATTCTCCTCGAACAAAAAAGGGACTGAACTGACCTTTGAACAGGCACTTGATCTTCTTTATAGGTCGACAAAGAATTCAAAGTACAAAAAATTTACGAGTAAGTACTTCGGAGCTTGGGAAGAAGTGAAGCTCTCCAGCGAAGTAGGTGACATGACTCTTGTTTCTGAGTACCCTCTATATGAGGTTGCGTTCTATCATGCCCCTATGGTAAAAAATGGAAATGAAGTGGCGGACAACACAGACATAATATGGCCTGCATATCGTGAGATAATTGGATCAGGGGGCAGAGTTAAATCTCTGAGAGAGTTGGAATTGAAGGCCAAGAAGTTTAACCTTCCGAGGGAGGATTACAAAATATACTTTGCATCTAGGAAACCTAAGGACTACCAGCAGACTTCTGGCTTTGGTCTTGGCTGGGAACGAATGCTACAAGGACTGCTAAAAATGCCATACATACATTCCGTATCTGCATTTCCTAGAGTTCATAGTACAATCTACCCATAATAATACTAATAATAAGAGGCTACATTATGAACCAGAAAATGAAAAGTTTGTATAAAGAATACCCTTGGCTTAAAATTACCACAACGATAAAAGAATATGTGGCTCCAGAATACTACAATAGGTTATTAAAAGATTACACATTTGATGGGAAAAAGGACACACAGTTCTTTGAAGAGTTTTTGAAGAGCGTTCATTCGAATGAAATAATTAATGCTCTAGAGCTTGGATGCGGATCGGGAAGAGCCACCAAAGTTTTTATAGATTCATTAAAGACAAAGGAGTTTAAATTAGAGTTAGTTGATTTAAGTAAAAGGATGCTTGACTTTAGTCAGAAGAAATTTAGAAACCGTAAAAATTTGGAATTCTTCGAATCAGACTCTATAGCTTTTCTTGAAAAAACCTCTGAAGTTTATGATATAATATTTAGTTTTTGGAGTTTTTCGCATTCTGTGCACCAAATCTTAATAAAAAAAGGCTATGGTGAAGGGAAAATGTATATACAAAAGGTGATTAGAAAGGTGATAAAAGAAAATATGAAAAGATCTTCCAAGTTTTTTCTCATACATTTTGATTCACTTTCAGAAGAGCAGAAAATACTCATGAAGCAATGGAATAAAGTATTTCCAATTTACAATAATTTGGATTCTCAAAGCCCCTCGAAACTTCTTATAACTGAAGTGTTGGAAGAATTGTGTAAAGAAGGACTCATAAAGCTAAGGTCAAATTATTTTGAAGGTGATGCAATTACTTATTTATCAACTAACGAGGCATTGGAAGTATTCCTAAATTTCCACATGGAATCTTATTTTAATGAAAACTCATTACTTCCAGATATAATAGGTGAGTTGGAGAATTATTTTAGAAAATTTACCGATAAAGACGGCAGGATAAAGATTAAACCAGGTTGTTTTATATACGAAGTTGAGAGAAATGGTTGAAAAAAAGTTCAATAAAAGAGATTTGTATACAAAACGGGAAGCAGATTTAGGGCTATCAGGATTGTCTGACAGGTTAGCTAAAGAGCCCCTAGAAAGAATCAAACCAATTCTCATTAGGGCAGCTAGAGAACGTTCGGCAGGTATATTGCCATATGAACTTCTTAGAACGTATGAATCTAAGGGGGACTTCTATGGAGTAAGTAGTTTGGATCAAAAAGCGCTTTTTGAATTTGGATTATTATTTTATTCTGTTCTACCATCCTGTTTTGCAGCTGTTGAGGTTTCGCCTATCTCTCCCTTGGGACTTAACTCGGTGTTGACAAAATTAAGTCAAGATGTCTCGTTAGCTACGATAAGAGGGTCTGAAGTTGTAAGCGATTCTACAACACCTTTGATATTGGAGTGTGCTAAAAGGCGCATGCGCCTGCTTAAGCAAAAAAGTACGAGATCCTCTCCTGTGGAACTAGCAACCATGAAGAGGGTTCTACGGCTCCAACCTTTTGATAAAGAAAAGGGATACATGCAACATTTTAATTTATTTGGTATCTGTTCTGCCGGACGGGATCATGAAAAAGAAGCTATCGCAATAAACTTTATCAGAGATCACATTTCTGTATGGCTGGATTTTATAGAATTATTAAGGAGTAAAGGATATATTTTCAATGACGTTTCAGTAAAGCTTTCCGATATTAGACTACTAGAACGTGTAATCGAATACTTTGATCTCCCAAGGGAAGTTATTAATAGAAACGCTTTTAACGAGAATTTCGATTTCATTGGAGAATATAAATTACCATTGCCGGCGGAGGTAGAGTTCATTAATGAAATGATCCAGAACAATCATGACAAACCATACATTACTTCTAGGCAGTCCTACTTGTTAGCTATCGAAAAAAGAATCTTTGATCCTCTTAAGATCAAATACCCGTCTGTTCGTTTTTCTTTTGATTTTGCAAGGAAATCTGGATTAGGCTATTATGACAAGGCTTGCTACCATATATTTGGATCAAACCATAAAGGAGAAGTCATCCAACTTGTAGACGGTGGATCCGTTGACTGGCTAGCGAGAATCACGAACAGCAATACAGAGCGTGCTGTGGTGTCGGGATTCGGTGCAGAGCTCATTCAAAAGCTTTTTCGTACAGATCACGATTGACACAGATTTATTAAGCTTTTACACAGAAGTTTTAGATAGATAAGATTGGTTTTACTATGAACAAAATACGTGCTAAGGACATAGAAAACCTTGATTATAATCAGTTAATTGGGGTTGTAAGGGAAACAAATCGTCCTCCTGGGGGAAAAAACAGCGTCTTCGAAGTTGTAAATAGACTCCATTTATCAAAAGACAGTAAGATATTAGAGATAGGAACAAGTACGGGATTTACTTCAATAGAAGTAAGCAGACTAGTTAAATGTCCTATAACTTCAATAGATATAAATGAGACGAGTTTGAAAGAAGCAAAGAACCGAGCAATGGGCGAAGGGTATACAAATATTGATTATGTTAAAGCGAACGTGAATAGTCTCCCTTTCGATAACGAATCTTTTAATGTAGTTATTGTTGGGAATGTCTTTTCTTTATTGACTAATAAAACAAAGGCATTGGAGGAGTGTATGCGTGTATGTAAGAAGGATGGATTTATTGTTGCAATACCTATGTATTACGTAAAAATACCCTCTGAAGAATTGGTTAAAAAAGTTTCTAATGCAATAAAAACGAACATAATTCCGATGTATAAGTCAGACTGGATAAAATTTTTCACAGTACCAGAACTTGAAATTTATTGGGCTAAAGATTTTAAGTTTGATTACATAGAAGACGACGTTGTCAAATCTTTTACAGTAAAAATAATGAATAGACCTCATTTAAAAAGCATGGATATGGGAGTATTTATAAAATTAAAGCGTAAGTATGAAAAATATGTGTTCCTATTCCGGGATAATCTATCACAGGTAGGTTATACCATATTTATCTTATCTAAGAAGAAAATCTGGGAGGATCCTGAGTTATACACCTCAAAAGAGATATAAGATATGCGTCCAATACATAGAAGTTATTCATCGTAAGGCGGGTGTGCCTGTCTTTTATAGTCTTTATTGTATCTGGAGAAAGTCGTTATTTAACTCCCGACTCTAGGAAATCAAATGTGTTTGCTTCAGAATCAATGACAACCTCTACTCCGATAGGGATTGTGATCTGTGGGTCAGTGTGTCCAATGTCTGCTCCGTATAATATTGGAAAACCATACTCTTTTGTTCTTTCTAATAATTTTCTCTTTAATAATTTAGTATCTCCATCGCTATAATTATAAGGTCTGCCAAAAATCAAGCCTTTGATTTGACTAAAAACCCCTAAGATATTCAATTGTTCTAAATACCCGTCAACATAGGCTAATGGGTCACCCTCGCCAAAAATCTGCCCTTCTGATAATTCTAAAAATAATATTTTTCCTTTATAATCTGGCCAATATCTCGTTCCAGGTAAGTGGACAACTGATTCCAGGCATCCACCAATGATTTTACCTTTTGCCCTTCCGTTTCTTAACCATTCAAACCCATTATTACGTTTTAATCTTCTAGGTCTTGTCAAATCTAATTTTTTACTCCAATCTAAAATTTCGTCCGTCCAATTTTGTGAAGGGGATACTTTTCCAATTGGCTCTGTTGTCGTCAGCGCTTTGTCAAAATATTCTAGTGTATATTCAAGTAGCTTCGGATACTCTCCGAACTGGGTTGCTATACATGGTCCATAAAAGGTTACAAGATCCGATTGAGTATAAAATGCATAATGTAGGACAGAATTATCTGAGTAGCCACAGAATATTTTAGGATTCTGCTTTATTTTTTCGAAATCCAGATACCTTAATGTTTGGTTTGCTACTGTTCCACCAGTCAGCGCTATTATTGCGGTTATTTTTGTATCCAAAAATGCAGCCATTATATCTTTTGCCCGTTCTTTAGATGGGGCAGATTCCCAACCTTCAACCTTCCGTGCAGATGGGAACTCTTTTATTTTATAGCCCAATGACTTGAGAGATATTATTGCATTATCAAGCCTATGTGAGAAATATAATCCTGCAGAAGGGGCAATAATCGCTATTGTATCTCCTTTCTTAAGTTTTTTTGGTTTTTGCATAGTTTTTTATGTATAGAAATCATTAAAAAGGACATTATAGCGATGTATACTTGGGATGTTGAAAATTCTAGAAGATTATAGCACTACTTAAAAGTTTTACAATAAGTCATGGAGTTCCGTTATTATAAAATTTCGCATGAACCAAATTCTTTACGATTCCTTCTATTTTTGAGATCAGTATGTTTGGGGGCGATACCAACATCCCCGACGATTTGCACAAGAACTGTAAAGATAAAAAAGATATGATATAAAGCATTATATGCGGTAAGTAGAAGCAGAACCGTTGTAGATGTTGCAGGTATTATTGTGGTTAAAGAATCAACATCTACGATTAAATACGTGGGTGGAAATCTGAAAAGGGTATTTCTGATAAACCATGAAGTGGAAGATCGTCATTAATCACATAAGAAGACGAAAAAGAAATGCAGTATCGATGAAAAAGATCTGAAGAAGTATGGGATAAATGTCATGTCTTACACAACTGCCAAACTTTAGGGATATTTTATGAAGTTTCATTCCAAGTGTATAGACAAAGAAACATTAAGAACGCATCTCAAAAAGGTGGGTGCGCATTCCATAACGGTGCAGAAGAGATACAAAGAGGCCGACGAAGAAAAACAGATTGAATTTGCATGGAATTTCTTGCATGTGGCAGTCAATTATGGGTTCACAAAAATTCTATTTGTCGACGAAATGTCGGTGTTCGCTTCAGAGCATAGCGGTTACGGGTGGACATTCAATCAAGGGTCCATTGTTGACGTTCCTCAACGCAATAAAATAAAGACGAATATTTCGAAACAGAGAGGTTTTGGACGGAAAAGTAATAGAAATCGTAAGGAAAAGCACAAAAGTGGGTTGTTTATATCGTTCTTGAAAAAAGTAGAGGCGACATATTCCGACAACAAAATACCGATGTGTATGGATAATGGTAAGATATATCATGCATGAAAGGGAAAATCCCATGCGTTTTGGCATCAGGATAATCCCTGTTTGCCTATCTCCGGAAATATACCCATCAGGGTTTTGTTCATATTCATGTTCATATTCATATTCAGATTCTGCCAATTCGGTGTAAGGACATGCCCACAAAATTCATACTCTATTTTACCCCAGATTTCGAGGCATACGCAATCAAAGAGGTCGAAGGCGCATTGGGGAGTGCAAGGAAGCTTGCAGATTTCGGAGGGGGTACCGCACTGATAGAGACGGACCGGGAAAGGAAGGATCTCCTCTTTCTCTTGTCAAAGGCAAGGCTAATTCTTGCGAAGCACATATCCCCCATAGACGTCGAGTTCGGGGTTTGCGGCCAAGGGGATAAGGATCTTATATCGATACTCGATCATGTCCTATCCGTATCATATGTCCTCAAGGGCGATAGATTTTCTATCCAATGCAGGCGTAGGGGCACGGGCAGCGACTATACTTCAAAAGACGTCGAGGTTTTCGTAGGGTCGTGGTTTGAGGGCAACGGATCGATCCCTGTATTTTCGAGTACCGGGGTCGTAAGCGGGCCGGAGATAAAGGTAGTAGGGATATATCTCTTCAATAATGTCTGTTATGTCGGATTCTCTGAATCAGGGGAATTGATAAATGAGCACAATGACGAGTACAGGCTCTATGCGAAAGCGGGCAAAGTGTCGAGATCCCAGTTCAAACTTATCGAGGCGTTGCGAAAATTCAAAATAACCATGCATGGCGGAAGGGCGCTAGATCTCGGCGCTGCACCCGGCGGATGGAGCAATGTGCTGTTGGGGTTGGGCATGGAGGTCACCGCCGTGGATCCCGCCGCCCTCGATCCCGTTGTGGCTGCATCTCCAAACCTGGTACACCTGGCCTCCATCTCAGAGATCCCGCCCGACGGCAAGTTCGATCTGATAGTGGATGATATGAATATAGACGCAGAATCTTCCGCCATGATGCTAGTCGGCCTCTCAAGATTGCTCGGCAATGGCTCTAATGCAATAATCACGTTAAAGCTGAAGAAAGGGTCGAACCCATTCAAGGCTGTGAATTCTGCGATACACATCCTCTGGCAGTCCTATGATGTGGTCTCGGTGGCGAGCCTCTTCCACAACAGGCTAGAGGTCACCCTTCTCCTGGCCAAGAAAGGTTAGATGAGGAATTCATCATAGTTCGTCCTCTCTTTTATCTCCCCTCTCATGTTTCTGTTGAGCATCGCTATCGTCTCCTCCTTTGTGTAATTCCCGAGAAGCCAACCGAGCTTGACGTATGCCGTCTCTGTTGTCATGTCCTCGCAATATATGACCCCTGCCTTGGAGAGGAGCCTCAGGTTCCTGTAAACATTTGGATGCACCCTTCCATAGATGCATTGCGACGTCATGCCTACCACGATCCCCCTCTCTACTGCCTTGATTATGTTGGGCATCCATGACAGTTCCTCATGCCCTGTCGACACTGGTGCATGACCGAGCCCGGTCCCTTCTATTATTATGCCGTGGTACCCCCTGTCTGCGTAATAGTCCAGTATCCCTGGATCTGAGTTTGGATAGGTCTTTACTATGGCGACCTTGTCGTCAAACCCGGACCTTATCCTGAATTCCTTCGGTTCTTCTGCGGCGTTCGCGCGTTTCTGGTTATATTCTATATCTCCCTTCCCGGATACGTATGCGACAGGGGTGTCGTTTATGGGCCTGAATGCATCCCTTCTCGAAGTATGCATCTTTCTCGCCCTCGTCCCATTTACGAATGAACATCTGTCGTCTGAACTTGAGCTGTGCATGCATATGCCAACCCCTTTGATATCGGATTTTGCGGCTAGGGCCGTCGAACAGATAAGGTTCATAAATGCATCGCTCGACCCCCTGTCGCTGCTTCGCTGCGCCCCCGTAATTACTACGGGGATGCCTATCCCCTCAAGCATGAAGCTCAATGCAGCCGCAGTATAATGCATCGTATCTGTGCCGTGCGTGATTACCACCCCTCTAGCCCCCTCCTCTACTGCCTTTCCTGCCTCTCTTGCCATTGCCTGCCATTCGATATGCGACATGTCCTCGCTTGCGATGCTCATGAGGTTCCTCACGCTTATATTGGCTATGTCCGATATCTCGGGGATTTCATATAGCAGTTCCTCTGGTTTTATGAGCATATAGACCCCCCCTGTCTTGTAGTCTATCTTGCTGCCTATCGTCCCGCCCGTATATATCAAGGAGACATTCGGCAGCCCCTTCTTCTCGCCGAGCTTGATAGATGGGAAGGACATATCCCCTTTCCCATCCCCAATTTTCCTTAGAGAATAGCTGCTGAACCTTATCCCTATGTTGTATCCGTTGTCCAGCTTGACGATGACAGTTTCGGCGTCTCCTGCATCGGGTTTCGGCATCAGTTCCCCTCTTATGACAGTAGCCCCCTTTATGGCCTCTATCCTGTCCCCCAGGCGTATGCCGTTTTTATCAAGGAAAGTTTTTATCTTGCCAGAATACATGGAACCGCCCTCTCCCTCCACCCGTTTCGTTATAAGGATGCCTGATAAAGATTTATAACCTCTCCCCGCCCTGCATGTTCTCTATCTCCTCGCCCCCCAATCTGCCAGTGGTTACGCCCTCACCGATTACCCTTCCCAACCAATGGCGCATCTATGGCATGGTGCAATGCAAGACCGCTGAAATCTATAAATACCTTGTCATGCAAATAGTAAGTAATCAACAACTGTATTTATTATTGGATGATCTGATGACGTTATCATGTGAAAGATGCAAAGATGAAGTTTTCAAGTACCTTAGCTGTGATTATTGCAGCAGGAAGATATGCAACAATTGCATAAAGAGCTCGGCCAGGGCATCGAAGATCTCCAGGCTCGTGATATGCAAGGATTGTTGGGGGGACCTTAAGAAGAGGGAGAGGTACAAGAACAAACTCACCCTCCCATTGAAGAAAGCCGTAGCCACCGCCAACAGGTGACTTTTACCCGCCTGCGGCTCTTTCTATTCCTATGCCGATATGCCTGTCCTGTATCTCAAATTCCTTCATTCCCTCCCTATGGTCCACCATCCGTATCCTTCTCGCCTTGGTGATCTCTTTAATCCTCTTCCTTTCCGAATCTATCGCTTCGAGCAGCTCCCTGTCGGAATTAATGAATACCTCTATCATATCCGCCCTTGTCAATCCCATCTCCTTCCTCATTACCTGTATCCTCCTTATCGTTTCTCTTACAAAGAGCTCCCTCCTCGTCTCCTCCGTCGCGCTTGAATCTATCCTTATGGATCCGTATTTCGTCTGAAGCGCGTCTTCGCCGCCTCCAGCATCCACTATCTCGAAATGGTCGGCCCTTATCCTGAATGTTCCGGCTGTAGTTTGCAATTTATACTCTCCGTTCATCTTGATCTCTCTTTCCACGGAATCTGCATCCTGCCTGCCTAGCTCCATTGCTATGGCCTGCGCCGCTTTCTTGAAGTCGGGTCCTAGTTTCGCAAAGAGAGGCCTGATCGTTCTTCCCCTCTGGGTGTCCTGCCTGGTCTCTATCTCCATCGTATTGGTGTATTCCCCAATCAGCCCCTTCACCTCCTCCAATGCCTTTATGTCCCCGGCATCCTTTGCCTCTATCATAGCCCTCCTGAGCGGCTGCCTCAGCTTTATGTTATCTTTGTCCCTGAGATTAAGTATCCCGTTGGAGATCTCTCTCACGATGTCGAATTCTTTTTCTATACCCGGATTGTAAAACCAGCGCGGCGTCCTTGCCCATCCGTTCATGAATATGCTGCTCCTGTCGCTGCTGAAGAGGTCCTGGTAGAGGTATTCGCATGTGAGCGGCATAACCGTAGATGCAACTATCAGCGTAGTCCTGAGGAGATACGAGGTAAGGATTGCGATCCTCTTCATTTCCGCCCTTCCTGCAGTGGCGGCCCTGTTCTTCACGAACTTGAGGTAGAACCTGCTCATGTCCTCTATTATGAAGTTCTTTATATCTGCGGTCGCGGCATCCGTCTGGTAGCTGTCAAGCGCCTTGCCCACATTGCTGACCAGCGAGCCGAGCCTTGAAAGCACCCATAGGTCCTCCTTCCTTGCGCTCTTCCTGCTCGGAGCTCTAGCCTCCCTGGTATCGTACCCCGCGGCAGAGGACAGCTCCCTGACGAGCTCGGCGATATTATACAATGTTACTATGTTCCTGTCCGCCTCGTTCAGCTCGCTTTTCTTCAGTTTAAGGTCCTGCCATCTCGGGTGGCCGGAGCACCAGAGCCGGTATCCGTCGGCAGAGACGATCGTGAGCAGGTCGTCGGCATTGACTGCATTGCCGAGGTGCCTGTGCATCTCATTGCCCAGCTCGTCGAATATTATGCCGCCTATGGTCACTTCCTTGAACGGCGTCTTGCCGTATACCGCGACGGATGTCTTGAGGAGCGTCGAGAACCATCCCCTTATCTGGTCCCTCCCCTCCGTTATCCAGTCTGCGGGGAATAGCCCCTCGAACTCGCTTTCCGTAAGGCTCGCGGTGTGGGCTATCCCGGAATCATACCAGACATCGAATATGTCCTCTATCCTCCTTGATTCGGATCCGCACTTTTCGCATCTTATATGTATATTGTCGACATGCGGCCTGTGGGGGTCTTTAGGCGCCTCGCCGAGTCCGGCCCTCTCCCTCAGCTCCTCCAGGGATCCTATCACCTCCCTTTCGCCGCACCCGCTGCATATCCATATCGGTATCGGTATCCCCCAGAACCTCTGTCTCGATATGCACCAGTCTGGGGATTCACGCAGGGCATCATTCTGCCATCCCTTCGCCTTCTCCGGGTGCCATTTGACCTTCGAGTTCTCCGATACCAGCTTCTTTTTTATCTTCTGCATATCGATGAACCACTGTTCTGTCGCCTTGTATATCAACTTGCTTTCGCACCTGTCGCAATTGGGGTAGCTGTGCGTCACCGTACCCTTGAACAGCAGATCCCCCTTCTTCTCAAGGTCTGCCATCACGCTTTCGTTCGCCTCCTTAGGCACCAAGAGCCCTACATACTTCCCCGCCTCCTCCGTGTACCTGGCATTCCTGTCGACCGGGGAGAATACGGGAATCTTCGCCCTTCTCGTTACCTTATAGTCCTCGATCCCGTGCCCAGGGGCGATATGCACCATTCCTGTGCCTTCGGAGACGGAGACGAGCTTTCTATCCATGATTACCCTGTGGTATTTAGCAAACTTCTTTTGGATGGGGACTTCCTCCTCGAGCGGGCTCGCGTAAGCGATTCCGGCAAGTTCGCTTCCGGGGAACTCCTCTTTCACTATTGCGTTGCTGCCTGTTGCATCGATGAAATTGCCCAGCCTTTCCTTAGCCAGTATGTACACCACCCCGTCAGAGTATGCCTTGATGTATGTTGCATCAGGATTGGCGGCAATCGCCATATTGGCAGGAAGGGTCCATGGGGTCGTGGTCCATATGACCAAATAAGTGGGGTGCTCTGCCTTCACCCCGTGGCCTTTCCCTTCCAGAATCCTGAACCTCACGAATATCGACGGGTCCGTGCTGTCGGAATATGCGACTTCCGGGCCCTGGGCTGACAGTGCCGTACCGCAGTGCGGGCAATAGGCTATAGGTTCGCTGTCCTTGTAGACCATCCCCTTGTCATATATCTTCTTGAACATCTTCCATGCCGCGTCGATATACCCGCTTTTATACGAAATATACATGTTTTCGAAATCGAGGGATATGCCGAACCTTGTCGCCATCCTTACGGCGTTCTCCACGTTCCCTTCGGCATAGGATCTGCATGCCTCTACAAAGTTGGCGATGCCTACCTTGTCCTTTATGTCGTCCTTGGAGAGGATACCGAGCTTCCTCTCTACCTTGTTTTCTATCGGCAGCCCATGCACGTCAAACCCGGCCCTGTCGTGGACGTTAAATCCCCTGTACCTCTTGTACCTGATCATGATGTCCTTTATCACGTATACCCATATGTGGTGGCTTGCCAGGGACCCGCTCGCATATGGCGGCCCGTCCAAGAAATAGAATTTCTTGCCCAAGGAATTCTTCTCCCTGGTCTTTTGGTTGGCATCCCCCTCCTTCCAGTAGCTAAGCGTGCGTTCTTCATTCTCTTTGAGGTCCAACACAGTATCACATCTTTTTTATTCGGCGCCATGCGCGGCTACCGGATGCGGACAGGCACACCCAGCATCCCCTTGCCTGTCTGCATTATACATTGTAAAAGATATATTTATTATGTTTGCAAGTGTAAGACGGCAAGATGGGGGGCACATTTTGGCAGGCCCCTAATCGTATGGTAAGGCATATGCTGAATGTATTCCGGTGTTGGGATGGAAGGGTATAGCGGCAGTGATTCCTACCTGGCTGTCGAGAGCCTTATAAACGGGCCCTCGCGCCGGCTAATGATATCATCCCCCTATATCGACCTCTTCTATGCGGAAATGCTTATCTCTGCGGCAAGGAAGAAGGAGATATTCCTGCTCACAACCAATTCTTCCATAAACAAAAAAGCGCTCCTGAAGATTTCAAGAGGCGCATATGGCATCATGCCAAAAGTTGCCGCATATTTCCTCATCCTCCTTGCAATCTCAGCTGTCCTGCGGCTTTGGTATGCCACAGCGGCCATCTTCTTCCTTTCATTATTTCCGCTTGCCAGGATATATGTTGTTTATAAACGGCGCGAAAGAACCCCCCACAATCTAAAGGTGAAGATAGCGCGGGGAAGGTTTCTGCACGAGAAAATATACATATCCGAGAAGATAGCCATAGTGGGAAGCGCAAACCTGACATTCCGCGGCATGCACAGGAACATAGAGCATATAGAAACCATACTCGACCCCCAGAGGATAGGGGAGCTGCGCAGCCACTTCGAGGGGATGTGGAAAAACAGGAAAATGTCTAAAAATCTTTAATATTTCTGATATTGTCTTGGAAACTTCCACGAAAAGCATATATATCAAGAGCGGGAAGTTGGTATACTGGGGGTTTTATGAACATAATGGGGATAAGGCGGGCTAGATTGCCTAGAGAGCGTGCCGGATGCATGGCCGCTAGGAAAAAGATGGACAACAAGATCCGCGAAGAGGTTTTGGAAGCTCTTCAGGATAGCAGGATAGATGAGATCCTGGATTCTGGCAACCATTTCCGTGCAGACAAGACTGCGGGAGCGGCTTTGAAGACAGTACTCGCGCAAAAGGCGGCAGAATATACGATAAAGGCCATCGGGATAGCGAAGAGGAGGCGCATGAGGTTCGGCGCGGCTGCGATAGTCCTCGCCGTGAAGCGGGAGGAGTAGCGGGCATACTGCCTGCAATCTCCTCCTATCCTTAAATGGCGGATGCGGCTGCCATCCCGCAAAGCAATGCCATACTGCGCGGCATAATCACTCTTTCCTGGAAGGACCAGCGGCGACATGCAGGTGTGACCGCATCCACCTAAAGGTTTATAGTTAATTTCTCTTCAAATATCTGTGCTTATAACATCTGGCAAATAAAGCGCCGACCGAGCAAGAGGTGCGACTGTAGTCTAGCCTGGTAGGACTTTGGCCTTCCATTAATCAAAAAAGAAAGCCAATGACCCGGGTTCAAATCCCGGCAGTCGCATACCGCCGTGCCGCCAGCTGCATAAGTATAAAAATAGCAAATGCCTTAATAAAATAGTTTGAAGCATTATAGTGCTGCCGATATTCAATCGGCGGGGTGACTCAGCCTGGTAGAGTGCTAGACTCATATGTTAAACATGATGAGTGATGAGCTATTGGCTATGATTTTTCGCTACTGGGACATCTAGAAGTCGCGGGTTCAAATCCCGCCCCCGCCA
>JAKARM010000026.1 GCA_021822165.1 Microcaldota archaeon
CTAATCCGTAGAATCTAAATCTCTTGCCGAAGCAGGATAGATGATGATATGGCCTATTGCGCCTCGTGCAACAAGGAGTTAAAAGAGGGGGAGACCTGCTTTGTGTGCAACGACTGTTATAGCGTCTATTGCATGGAAGACGGCTATATGCTAAAGAACGAGGACGGGGAGCCCATATGCATGAACTGCAGAACAAGGCTCCAAATAACAGCCTGCACATATTAGATCTCCCGGGATCGGTGCCCTGTCCGCAGGGATAGTCGCGCGGCCGCCCGGAGGATATAGTGACGTCATCCCTCCAATCCCCCACTGCATCCGCCATCGTATTTTCCAGGATAGGGGCTGGCATCGGCGCGGCTGCCGCAAAGGAAAAGCGGGAAAATAGGGATAAGATGCGAAAGGGCGCTTTCCTTGCTGCGCCCTCCCGCCCATGCTACAACGCTCACCCTGCCAGGGACTTGTTATAGTAGAGCGCGCCGTATCCCGGAGCGGACCTGTTCAGCGTCAGTGACATCTTGGTGATCTGCCAGGTCTCGTTCGTTATCCGCCATGACGAGGTCGTCGCGTTGTATCCGTATCCAAGGGTCTCGTTCACATTAAGCAGCATGTCGACCGCTGGCGCCGCAGACATAGAGCTCGGAAACGGGAGGACAAGGTACTGCAGCGGTGCCTTTACCACCGCGCTGGGGCCATCTACGCTGGCCGTCGGGGGGGCAGAGGCATACCACAATATGTATTCATGCATCCCGGTGAACTTCGCCCATGCCGCAGTTATGTTGGCCGTGCCGATATAGTTGCCGTTAAGCGGGCCGCCTATCCAATGAAGCGATGCGCCTGGCGAATATTCAGACATTATGCTGCTCACATTCTCTATCGCCACGCCATTCCAGTGCGCATATGCAGCCGAAAGGAGCGCGGTGGCATTAAGCGAGGAAGCGGCAGTGCTCAGCGAGGAATACTTACCCTCTAAAGTTATGTAAGAGGATATCGCAGACCCGTACGAGGAGTTGAGGCTGCTGTATCTGGCCTGGAGGCCCTTGTACGATGCGCTAGTGGCGTTATACGCCGAATACATAAAAAGCGTTACCGCCAGCAATACCACAGCGACCGCTGCGACAACCTTTATCAATGGGGCTTCGGAAACGCCCCTTCTAGGACCTATCATATCTATCACTTAAAAAGCCAACTCAGGATTATACAGCATTTAGAGAAATAGAAAGCCTTTAAACTGAAGGCTTCGGTACGTTTACACCGATAAAATAATTGTAAAGAGAGGGGGAAAGGGCATAACCCCCTTCCCGCCCGGGGCTTACCCTCTCTTCCTCCCCCTGGCCACTTTCACGAAGAGGGTGAAGGAGAGAAGGAATGCGACGAACTCTATCGCCGAGACTATCCCGATGGCGAAATGGGGCTTGGTGGTGAACAGCGGCCCGAGGAATATAGGCAGCACGGCCACGCCTATGTTGGTAGCCACGCTGTACATGGAGGTCGCGAACCCCGCCTTGGCAGGATCATCCACATATTCCACCGTGGAAGCCATTGCCATCGACCAGTAGGCATTGCCGAACATCCCAAGGAGGAAATAGGATAGCGCGAGCAGGGGCACTATCGGGTTGAAGGAGAGATACCTTGCCGTAATGAATATGAAGACGAAGGAAAGCAGCGACGTGGCGATCAGCCCGGCGCGTATCTTACCGTATCTCTCGAATAAGGTCGGCAACAGCATGGCGCCTACCGCAGACCCGAGGAACGCCAAGCCGCCGAACAGCCCAGCGTCAGCTATGGCCGTGCCGAAAGGCAGCTTGTTCAGGATAAGCATCGTGGAGGCTATGCTGCCGAACATCACAGATGCCATGGCTATGGCCGCGCCGACATACCAGTTCCTAAGCATCCCCACCTTGAAGGTGCCTTTGAGGGACTTGCCCTTGTAATTGACCGGATAGTCCTTTATGCCGCGCAGTATGCAGGCCAGGGCGACGACCGAAAGGAGCACCGTGATATCGAATGCCCCGGAAAGGCCGAATGCAGCGAATATGGACGGCCCTATCATGGCGCCCGCCGCCATGCCGAGGAACAGCACGCCGACGCTCATGCCTATTATGGTATGGGACTTCTTCTTGAAAAGGGATTCCGATACTGTACCGACAGGGGCCATTGCGAGGGGGTATGCTATTGCTGCCAGCAGCTGGAAGGCGAGGAGCTCGGCATATGTCTGGGAGAGCGCCCTGCCGAGCAGCCCCACGAACGTTATCGCCGCAGCGGAATATAATGCGGCCTTGACCGTGAACTTGGCAGATATCCACCCGGCAAGGAGGCCGAGGACTATCATGGCGAACCCGTAGACGGATATGAGCAGGATCGCGCTTGGAAGCGTAATCCCGAAAGTTTTTATCAGCCCGGGGACCAACGGCGCCAGGATGAACCATCCGAACCCAATCGTAAACAACAGCAGCCAATATGGCGCGATCTTTTTCAAGTTATCCATCTAATCCCTATATACTGATACTCAATCGGTAAAAAAGTTTAAATACCTTCTGCAAAGCCCGAGGGACGCATGGCGTGGCTGCCAGGATAACGACAATAGGCAAATTAGGCAAAAAACCATAAATACTAAGGGTTCGGAAAATAGGATATGGCGACATCAAACAAGGCCAAGGGGGAAGGGCGCGATGCGGCTCCGTTAAGGGCGATTGAGGAATACGAGTCAAGGGCAATCAGATTTTCGATAGAAGGGGAATATCTCAAGGCTGCCCGGCAGATGGAATATGCAGGAATAACCGCAAGGGTGAACTTTCGCCCGATGGAAGAGAATGAGCTGGCGCGGAAAGAGGAGAAATATCTCGCCAGGAGCAGAGAGTGCAGGGATGCGACCGATACGAACATCGATGAGGCGTCAAGGATGGAAAGGCTTATCGCCCTCGCCCCGAAGATAGGCGCCAGGATGGCGATAGATGAAATGGCTAAGATGGCTGTCAGGTACCGCACGATGGCGGCATTCGGCCTTGCGGAGGCGGGGGACTACGGCAATGCCGCTATGCAGATGGAGGCTGCGCGGAAAACAGCGAAGGATAACAACCTGCCGAAAGAGGAAAGGGAATCCGCGTTGATGGAGGTAGCCTACATGGAGATCAAGGGGATGGCTTGCGAGGGGGGCGCGGAGAGGCAGGTATACGCTGCGGGATACATGGAGAAAGCCAGGGAGATAAGCAGGGAGTACCATACCGGAAACAGCTGCGCGGTCGCCGCCGTCCTTTCCGGTTATAAGGATGCGGACATGAGTGGCCTTATATCCAAGGAGGGGCATGGGGGTGTTGCGCGCAAGCTGGGGGCCGCGGCCGATGCGATGGCGGAGCTGGGGCTGGAATCCCTGGCATCGCGGCTGGCGGAGATGGGGGCAGAATGCTTCGAGGGCAACGCCAGATCCTACCTGGCGATGGCGGCGAGGTCGGAGTCCGACAGGGCGAAAACCCGCTTCCTCGACGGAGCCTTCCATGAATTCACCAACGCCGCAAAACTCGTGAGCGCCAGAAGGCCATGGGCCGACAAAAAGGTATCGGAAGAGGAATATGAAAGGCTGGCCGAGATCTGCATGGAATGCATAAAGGAGATCAGGATGGGGCAAATGTCCCACATCGCGAGGGGATAGGGAAAGGTGGCGCTATAGTTCGTCGTACTTCTTATTGGAGCCCCTCGATTTGGATATTGGGTACTTCGCCTCGTTCTGTGCCATCTTGGAATTCAGCGCCTCAGACATGTCGATGCCGTACCTCTCCGAAAGGCGGAGGAGGAAATAGAGGACGTCCGCCATCTCGTCCTCCACTTTCTTCCTCTTTCCAGGATCGGCCATTATCAGGTCGGATTCGGGGACCGATTTGAACCTGAAGTTGTCCAGGAGCTCCGCGGATTCAGTGGCGACGCCTATCGCAAGATCCTTGGCATTATGGTACTGCCCCCAATCCCTGGCGTCGCAAAAGGCCTTTACCAGATCCTTCATATCACTCACGGTTGCATTATCGTCCATACAATCATCCATTCGCGGCAGCGGCATGGCGACCCAAGCCGCACCCTGCCTTATCTCTATCCGGAAATAATTATAAAATCGTTTCAGAAAAGGATATATATCATGACCGGGCATTAATATCGGTATCATGCTTAAAAACAAGGCGGAGAGGAAGCTTGACGAATGCAAGATGGAGCTCCTGAAGGCAGAGGCGAAAGGAAACCACCTAAATGCGGCACGCATGGCTAGGTATGCCGCGGAATATTCTTTTAAGCTCGGGAGAAGATGGGAGGCGATGGAATTCCTGGAGAGGGCAGGAGCGGAGTTCGATAAGACCATCTTGGAATCGGAGGAAAAGGGAGAGACAGGGCGTGCCGCGGCGACGGCGCAGGAAGCGACATACTCCTTTGAGATACTGTCGCATATAATAGGAAACAGGGAGAGGATGCGGAGTTTTTCAAGGGCTGCAGGGGACCACAACATGGCGCTGGCCGGAATGTCTGTGGATAAATGGGAGGGCGCGGAAAACGCCATGAACGCCGCAATCTACTACATAAAGGCGGGACGCTACGAGGAGGCGCTGCAGGCCGGAAATGCCGCATACAGGGGATATGACGGATACGTAGATGCGACCAGGGAGAGGAACGGGGTCAAGGCATGCGAGAGAGGGATGCATGCGGTGCATTGCCTTGTATCTATAGGAACGGAAACAAATTCGATGGCGTCCTTGATAGGCGACGCGATGAAGCTGTTGGAAAAAGTAGTCGATACCGGGATAGAGGAGATGGGTAGAGAGATATCGGACGGAGAGCCGGCAGCTGCAGCGACCCTGGGCGAAAAGATAAAGGACAGCATGTGGCTGTATATAGGAGACGAGCATTTGGAAAGGATAGGAAAGATGATCAATCTCTCGTACATGGCATTGATGAGGTGAAGGGGAGAGGACCCGCGTTTTGCTAGAGGGATGGGAAAATCGCCAACAGGGAGGAGAGGGGATTATATTAGCAAGGGCGGCATGGAACCAGCCGCCCTGGCGGCTCTACCCCCTCGCAAGCCCTTTTATCTCGTCAAGGCGCTCTTTTATTCTTGCCACCTCGTCGGGCTTCCCGAGGGTCCTGGCTATGTTTATTGCGCTCTTTGCGATGATATCGGCTATCACATAGGCCTCCTTCCCGTAGAGGTCCTTGTGCATGTACTCGATATAGTTGTGCAGCGATAGTTCGAGCAGTTCATTTTCCTTCATCTTGTCGCCCATCTTCTTGGCCACGGACCTGGCCTCGCTGGCCGCGACGGCGGCAGCGTAGTATTGGTTCTTCTCCATCGATCCCCTTATGTCCTTTTCGAAACATTCAAGGGAGAGGGAGAGCAGCTGCTTGCCTAGCCCGGAGAGCCCTATGCCATCCGCGAGCTGCGAGGTCTCCATCGATACGGTGGCTGCGCGGAAATGGCCGCCCCTCTCGATTTCGGAGTTGATGAATACCAGGTAGTTTACCACAGCAACCTTCGAGAACTTCACGAAATTCTCGTTCTCCCCGAGCTCGTGGAAGAGATTGGCCATGGTTTGAGAGGCCTTTGCGACGTTTATAACCTCTTTCTTCTCCGTCGCCAGCTTCAGGTAACGGCGGCCGTGCGAGATGGCGGAACGGAGGGATCCTTCATACTCCTGCCTTTCGGAGCCGAGCATCAAGACGACCTCCGACCTCTCGACAGAACTTTCGAAGAAGCTTAGGGCATAGGCATCGTTGCGCGAGATTGAGGAGATATAGTTGTTGAGATGCGACAGCGACAGCCTCAGCATCTTCGTCCCGGTCGCGTTATGGCCGTTCTCGATGGAAAATTTTCCAGCGCTCTTCGCCACTAGCGCAGAATGCAGGTCGTCGTTATGATCTATGTGGTATTTTATCTCCTTCGAGAAAATGGTGATCCTCCCATCGATAAAGAAGTTGGCGAGAAGGTCGAGTCCCTGCTGCCTTGAGAAGAGCAGGCCGGCCTCGAAGGCGGTCTCGGCCTCGCCCTTCTTGAAATAGTCGAATGGAAGGGCGCTGTCGAGATACTTCTCCCTGTATAGCTCGCGGGCGATATCCGCGAACCTTCGCACCCCTGCGCGGTCGCCCTCTTTTGCCATTGAAACGATCGCCGCTTTTGCGACATCTATCGCGCCTGAAACATCCCCAGCCCCCTTCAACGCGGAAATCCTTTTATCGAAATAGGCCCCGTTGGCCTGCTTGGTTGTTTCCATCAAAATCACTATATTTAAATGGCTGTGGCGGCCGCCGTAATTGGGTTAATGGGGGTTCGTCTTCATATATAGACATTTGCCCGCCCGGAAAATTCCTTTGGGGCTCAGGGCATGCATGATACCGGATATCCGGGTTACTTTGTCCTGAGCAGCGACAGCGCCCCCTTTGCTACCTCCTCCATCTCCCCCGCCTTCCCGGAATCGTTCAGCATCATCGCTATCTCCTTGGCTGCGGTAGAGGCGACAACCAGCAGTTCGCCGGAGGACCCGAAAGAGCTGTTCGACCTGACGCATTCCTCATAGCTGCTGAAGGAGTCGCCGAGCATTTTTCGGTAGCTCTCCTTCTCGCCCAGACGCAGGTAGACCATCGCCGCATTCCTGGCGGAGATCGCGGCCTGGTATATGTCGCCCCTCATCGCCGCTTCGGCATACTCCTGCCTGTAGTATCCTGCAGAGAGGGAGAGCATGGATTTGTAGGTGCCGGTCTTGCCGAGCTCCTTTGCGGTGTCGGCCGCATCGTCCAGGAGCTGGGCGGCCATGAAATTTTTCCCGCTTCCGATAAGGGACTCTGCGCCCTTTATGTACTGCACGAGCGCGACGCCCATAAACCTCTCATGCTTCCCGGCAAGTCCGAGGGAACGGGATATTTTCGCCGCCTCGACGGCGACTTCCGCAATCAGTATGTGGTCGCTGCTCTCCGTTGCGAGAGAGATCGCCTTTTTGGCGTACCCCAGCGCGGAATTCATGTATTCATAATACCTTTTATCCACGAGCCTCGCTGCGACGTTCGCCCTGAGATGCGCCCCCCTGACCAGCATATAGTCGTACTCCCCGGCGGAGATCTTCGACGATACGAAATCGCCATAATGCTTCAATGCCGAAGAGAGGTATACCTTGGATTTCGTGCCCATCCCGTACTTGGACGAAAGGTCCGCCGCCTTCCTGGCCGAACCGGCCGCGCTGTAATGGTTTCCTTCGTCAAGGTGGTCTGCAACCTCTTTCTCGTAATTGCTGAGCTTCAACCCGACGAACTGCTCCATCCAGATATCCATGCCATAGAGGTGGGAGAATGCCGTTGCCTCGTTTATCGTCTTTTCGGCAAGGGAATTTACGACAATAAAGGATTTGTATCCCGAGAATGACTTTATCTTCTTGAGATATGCCTCGCATGCGAGATTTGCGAATCTTTTCGCTTCGGTGGGATTGCCTTGTTTCAAGGCGAACCTCGCGGCATCCCTGGAAACCGCTATCTCCGTCTCTATGTCGCCCCTATTCCGGCAGGCGACGATCTTCGCCTCGAAGGGCATCATACCCTCTTTTGGCTTGCTATGAAGCATAGAATCCCGACATACCTAAGGGTTTGTGCATGCCACCCGCAGTTGCCATAATATTGATAGGGTGGCGGGGTTTTTAAGTTTTTCCTACAGCAAGGGCCGCAAGAACCAAGGGGCGATCCACCGACATCCGGTTACAGCCTGCTTTCGGCATAGGCACGGTAAATCATGGCGGCATGCTTCCCTGAAAAAATGTTGCGGATGACCTTCGCCCCCTTCCTAGATATGTGGGACGGGAATGCCAACCCCCCTTTCTGGCGGAGGAGGTTGGCCATCAATTCTCCTGCCGTAGCGCTTCCGGCCTTTTCCACCGAGAAGAGCCTATCGCCTTCCAGGAAAAGGTCGTTGTCCCTGCCATGCGACTTCATGAAAGCCGCGGCAGGAAGGGCCATCATGGCGCTGGGGCCGTCCACCCTTACGGCATTCACGACAGAGGGGTTCATGAAAAAGGCGATTATCCCATCCTTCCCCTCGAGCGACTGCAGGGAGAGGAGCGCGTGGAAATTGCGGTCGGAGAGGGCTTTGCCGAAGCGCCCTTTCAGCTTCTTGAGCTGCTGCCAGACTATATCCTCCGCTATGTCGTCGACCTTGAAGGAGACCGCGTATATGTCTATGCCGAGGCCCTTCCGCAAGGCGAGAAGCTGCCTTGCCGGATATGCATCAGAATGCCCCCCGGCATAGAAATTGCCCACCACCGGCCTCGAATGCAGCTTCGATGCGGCAAGGACAAAGCGGGAGAGTGACTCGTCCGATACGTTCGCGGCGACATTCCTATCCTTGTCTGTAGGGTCGATGACGACAAAGCTTTTCCCAAACTTCTTTACCGCCGCTTTTACGGCCTCCCCGTCAGGGCCATATTCCTTCCCCCCAGCCACGTCGACCGCAAGAGGGAGCTTGAGGGAGGATGCCGCCCCTATGAAATCGGCAAAGGAACCGTAATGGGATATGAGCAGTTCGCAGAGATACCCGGAAAACCCCTCGGTCTTCGCCTCTGCGCCATAGATCGAATGCTGCTTGAGGAAATACTTGAGCACTCTCACCTCGTCCTTCTGGCTTTCCGTAAGGCGGGAGGCTATGAACTTGTTGTGGAGCTGGGTCCTATCGACCGCAGTCCCCATCTCGGAGGAATCGCTGATCTTGAAAGCCGGGACTATGTCGGCCTTGATCCCGAAATCGTTTAGATATAGCCTGAGGTAGGGGTGCTCTGCATACTTGAGCACGAAGGACTCGTTTTTGTGCCTTCGGACTATGCTTTTCGCCGCGGCGATCGCCCTCTTCTCCATCAGCTCCTTTTTTGTCCCGAGCGGGAAGAGCAGGAAGATGTCTATGTCGGACGTGCCGCGCAGTTGGGTACCCCTGGCGGTAGAACCTGCAAGCACTATCTCCACCGCCTTCGGCAGCGCCTTTCTCAACCGCCCCATCACGTCGTTTGAATAGCGCACCTGCAGCTCTATGTCTTCAGGCGTTGGTTTTATCCCGCTTATCACCTTGCGCGATATGGAATCTATTGCCTTCCTTCTGGAATCTGCGGTATACCCGCCATTCTTAACCATTCTGCACCATCCGGACAGTCTATAAATAATTTATAGAAAGCTATAAAGCATTGAGGGATTAAGTTCTATATTTGTTTGCAGAAGAGCGTACGGGCTCGTAGCTCAGGAGTAGAGCGTTCCGTTCGCAACGGAAAGGCCGCGGGTGCGAATCCCGCCGAGTCCA
>JAKARM010000027.1 GCA_021822165.1 Microcaldota archaeon
TATTAAAGTATTAGATTATCGAAATAAAGAGCGGCAATCCGGTCGTTAGAGCTTTTCTCGGAGGACATAAATTTTACGAAGTAACAAATTAACAAGTGGGCAGGAAATCCCACGCCGTTCGCGGGCGGGAGGATATCGCCATCCTTTTTATATATCGTTTCCATAAAAATAGAAATGTCTATGCAATGGGTGTGAAAACTTGTGGTTTCATTTTTTTGCAATAAAAATATGGTTGGGAAAAAGGTTGTGTTTCAGATTTATGGAAAATAGGGCTTTTTGGTGAAGCGATCCCTATTATTCGAAATAGACACATTTAAAAACAAGGTTTCTCTCGAGGGTCTATTTTTAGCTCATTTTTATGGAATTAATGCATGTTCAAACCATAATAATGGAAGGAAACTGATCGGTGTCTAAAATCCCTTCCAAAAAACTTTCCGACGACAAAAATACTGCTTATTTTGCGTTTAAACGAAAGATTATATATCTTATCGATAAACCTTCCACCACACAAAATCGTTTTAAATAACGCAAATATAAACGCTTCTAATAATTATTAAGAATATCTAACATTATTATAGATAAATAAAAAGAAGGGGGCAAGAAATCATTTCGGTTAAGCAGGGCAAGATCATAGCGTGGCTCTACAGCAATATACGTCCCTCTTTCACAGAAAAGTCAAAATCTTAAAGAATCTAATGCAGCCTAATAAATTATTAGATAATCTAAAAGATTGTTATTTTGTTTTGTACTGGTTGATAGATCCCAAAGTTCCCATTAATACATATAAATAATGGCCCTTATGGAAGCCATTATCTAAATGAATAACCAACACCAACCTCATACATGGAATTGATGGGTGCTGAACTTGAATATGTCGCTGTGCCATCGGAACAAACCTGGCAATTTATGGTGATTTGAAGGCTGTCTGTATGCATAATCTGGCCAGCTACAAAAAAGTCCAGCGAGTTATTCCTTGAAACGGGGACAAGATAATTTAATTTTATCCCATATGCCTCAAATAATGAATTAGGCATTCTATACGTGCCGAACGGAGTATTGGTTGCTGAATTAAATATTTCGCCGATTTCGACTTCGTTAGACACTACTATTCTCGAGTCGGGGGAGTACTGCAGTATCACCCCTGTAGATCCAAGGCTCTCTTTATATGTTGAAGAAAACTGCGTGAAGGGATTTGTAATCGACCCTACAACGGCGTCAACAGAATTGAAGCTCCTATTGACATATGTATTTACGATATTATCGCTTCTGGTCTCTACGTTGTTATTGTTATCATTCCTTTCCAGTTTATTCTGTTCGTTATGCCCTGCTGGATCGGTCTGTTTATGATTGCCTTCGGTATGGCTCCTTTGTCCGTTATTCTTGCTATCACGATCCCATTTGTTATTGCCCTCCTTTTGGTTTTGTCCGTGATGCTTTTCGTAGGTTTGTTTATCATTTCCATGATTTCTATCGTCGCTATCTTTGCCATCTATTTCGTTACCATGATTTTTATAATCAGGATCCTTACATTCTTTCCACTTACCATGTTCATTATGGCCATGTCCTTTAATTATTGGAGGCGTGGTTGTTGGTGGGGTTGTTGTTGGAGGTGTTGTGGTTGGAGGCGTGGTTGTTGGTGGGGTTGTTGTTGGAGGTGTTGTGGTTGGATTCTGGTTATTAAGATTCTGCGTTTGCGCAGGAACAACAACCGTCCAAGAGGAATTTTGTTCATTAAATGCAATATATGGCACTATCAATACCTCTCTGTTCACCCTTAGAGGATAGCCGATCCTCAAACCATAATCCACAATGTTACCGGATATATTGGATTGGGCAACACCAACTTGTTTATAGTCAAATCTGCCATATGCATATCTGTTTAAATATGAAAGCGATATGCCATATCCCTCTCCAGACATTATTTTGTAGATGCTGGCAGAATTATCGTTCTGCTTTATGGCATTAACGCCCGCATTGGCAGCAGGATTGGCTACCGCGATGGCGGTGGCAAACAACATAGCATTAAGCACGCGGTGCTTTCTCTCTGTCCTAAGATAAGAAGAGATCTCATCCTTAGTCGTATTGTCCTCCCTGAGAACCTTGAAAAACCTGCTAGTGTCGTGTTTTGTTCCAACCATTTTAAAACCCATATACTGTCGTAAAAGTTTAGTTGTGTATACATTAATTTTTTTGATATTTATAGTTATGTCCAAAAGCGGCATACTGGAAAATGGCCAGTGAATTCGTTGCAAGGCTGACAACCCTGCAGGAAATCCCCTTTTCCCATAAATCCAGAACATGTCATTTATAAGCTTCTGCCCCTAAAGGTACTTGATATATATGAAAATTTACACAAGCTCCGGCATAGCTTTGGTTATAGACTTGATAGCCGCAATAGTGCTGGGGATCATTGCAGATCTTATCTCGGGTGGTGGTGCAGCAGGCATGATAACAGGCGGGATAGTTTTCATATTCTCCCTCCTGGTACTTATCGCGATGTCCATACGTGTAATAAGCGAATGGAATAGGATGCCAGTTCTAAGGCTCGGAAGATACAAGGGCATAATAGGCCCTGGTTTTGTCACAATAATACCGATAATAGATTCCACGCCATATATAATGGACCTGAGAGTGATAAGCACGACATTCAGCGCAGAGCAAACGCTTACAAAAGACAATGTACCGGTGAATGTCGATGCAATACTGTTCTGGCAGGTAGTGGATCCGGAAAAGACGGTGCTTAATGTGCAGTCCTATTATGATTCGATGCAGCTTGCAGCGCAAACTGCGCTCAGGGATATAATCGGGAAGAGCGATTTGACGGGGATGCTTTCAGGAAGGGACGTCATAGGGAAAGATATACAGAATCTTATTGAGGACAGGGCCGCCAACTGGGGAGTGAAGGCGATACAGGTCGAAATAAGGGATGTTAAAATACCGCAAGACCTTCAGGACGCGATGGCCAGGGTTGCTACTTCCGTAAGGGAAAAGGATGCTAGAGTCATACTTGCAGAATCTGAATCCCTATCCGCCGACAAGATCCTCGAGGCATCGCAAAAGTACCATAAGGACCCATATGCAATGCAGTTAAGGGCGCTGAATATGATGTATGAAATAAGCCTTAACGGAAAGAACCTCATGGTGTTCATACCTACCGATAGCAGGGGATTCAGCATACCGACACCTGTTGGGATAATGGGAATAGAGGACTTGCAGCGGGAAATGAAAATGAAACACCCCGACCCCAAAAAAGACAATAGTAAGAAGGGAGGTAACCAAAAGCCAAGCGATAGGGGGGAGTAGTAAGCAGGAGGGCTTCCAAATATTGCAATAAGGTATTTGGACAGCCTTATATCAGGGATAGGATTCTCGTCTTACCCAGGGGGTGTTTCCCGCCCCTATTTAATGCGATTGTAGCAGATCCAAGATCAGTAATTAAAATTGCTATAGACAAAGGGATTGCTCAGTATATTGGCGGCCCCCTTATTTTTCGAATATTTATCCTGCTTTTCTTTTAGTTTCTTGATTTTGGCATTATGTTGGGATGGATTAACAAGGGTATTATGTACGGGAACCTTGTTGGCGGCCGTCTCTAAAATACCGATGTCCGTGCGCAAAAGCGCAATTATGGCGGCGGATGCGATAATGACAGTGCCGGCAGCTGCAATTTTATGGCCCTCCCTGAGATACGAACGCAGTTCATTTATTTTTTTATGTTCGGCGGAACTGTCATGAACATGATGCATCCTGCTTTTATTTTCCATAATATCATTTTATTTGTCGCCACCTATATATAAAAACACATACCATGCCGTATAATCAGGGCCGCAATGCCCATATCTACTATTTACCCCTGTTTGCATCTATCGTGGTGCCGACCACCTTTCTTCCCTCGATAGTCTTCTTAAGATTTCCCGGAACCATCAAGTTTATTATCTGGCAGACAGCCCCGGTATCCTTTGACATATCGTAAAGGTAGCGGATTTTTGTTTTCATGCCTCCCGTAACGTCAACTTTTGTCGAACCACCTGCATAATCCAATATTTCTGCAATGTTCGACCTATTGACTTCTTTTATCAATCTGGCATCCTCGTTCGTTTTAGGGTCGGAATCGAATATGCCGTCAACATCTGTGCCTATTACTATCTTCCTGGGTCTAGTAGCCTTTGCGATATGCCTGAATACCTCCTCTGTCGAGGCTATGCTAATACCTTTCGCGGAATCGATGACGACATCGCCATAAGTTATCGGGACGAAACCCCTATCGAGCGCATGCATCATTGCCGAAAGGTCCCAACTTTTTATCGTGCCGTTTTCCGAGAGCGCACCGGAGGACGGGGGAAATGACAGGGGCCTTATCCCTGCCGCTATGGCGCCGTTGAATACTATCCTGTGCAGATTTGCAGCTGCATCCTGGGTTATCGATGCGCCTTTCATGCTCCTATCGCCGCAAAGGCCGGAATTAACCTTATATTTATGGGCAGGGATATGCGCAAATGAGCCGCTCCCATGCCCTACTACCATTCTTTTGTCTTTCAGCCCAGGTTTAATCTCCTTGAATATCCTCAATATCTCGGCGGGCTTTGCAGTATTTTGTTTTCTTATGTCGGTTATTACGCTGCCGCCCATCTTCACAAGATAGTCCATTTTTTCACTCTTTTCTGGTATTGGAATTTTTTGGAGCGATGCCGGCTTCGTCTATCAGGCAGTCTTTTTCCCCCAAAAGGCGTGGTCCACCCCCCATATGGGATTCTATCGTCTCCCTTATCCCATCGATTTCTGATAACGTCTCCATAACCCTATCCCTATGCTCCTCTGACGTTATTATGTGGGCATTTGGTCCGGCATCGAAGGTGTATCCGGCTATACATTTCCCTTCGCTTTCATTAAGTTCATGCACTTTGTAGATTATGTCTTTTGAGGCATCTGACAGGTACATTATGGGAGGCCATGTATCGAGCATTGTTGCGTGCATGTTGTTGCTATCGCGCATTATCGCCATCGAAAGCCTGTTAAGATCTTTTGCAGCTACCGCCCTCTCTATCTCGCTTACGCCATTTTCTGCAAACGCAGGCCTTGCCCCGTACAAAACACTGGTCTTTACGGTGGCGGCGTGACCTGCACTGGAGGACACCCTCTTCTTCGAAGAGTCCACGATGGCTATTATATCGATAAGTTCCGGCCAGTACGAACTATCAAAAACCTGCTCCGCGTATGAGTCCGAACCGTCCTTTTCAGTACCCGCCCGCCATTTTACTATGCCCCCGAAAAGGGACCTGCAAGCGCTTCCGCTTATCTGTCTCGCCGTGATTGACATCTCCTTTCTGGCCATCTCGAGATTCAGGGCTTCCGATAATGCAAAAACGAGGGTAGCTGCGCCCGACGCGCTTGAAGCTATACCGGCACCGGAAGGAAAGCTGTTTTCCGATACGATGAGTGCGTGATGGTCCACGCCCGCGATCCTCTTCATATGATCGAGTATCCTCTTCAGGTAAGCGGATTTTTCAGATATTCTTCCTCCCTCTATGGGCTCCTCGTCCCCATTTATATATAGGGTGTCCTTGCCCAACCTCTCAGAAAACAGGACACTTGTTTTGGTGGAAAGGGTTTCGTCAAGCGTCATGCTTATACTGGAATTGTTCGGCGTGTTTAGGCCGCTGTCGTCCCGCTTGCCCCAGTATTTGATGAATGCGATGTTAGGGGTGCCAATAGCTGTCGTGGCACTATCAAAATCAGGTTTTACCATAACGCGACACCCTCTCCCAGCTTTGCCATAGCACCACCATATATCTACGGCAAAAAGCCTAATAATATGTTTGGTTGCGCATGTTCGGCCTTGCGGCAGGCAAATCCCTGCATGCATTACGCCATATTGGCAGCGGAAAACGGGCCCATGGGCTTCGGCGGCGGAAGATGCCATTCTCGATAAACCATATAGGAAAAATGTATGCGGAATGGTCGGTAAGGGTTATAAGGTTGTCGGTCTATTTTACCACTTATGGAGAAATTCGAAATAATCGAACATAAGGAGGATAAAAGCGGGGATGGATCATTCATATTGAAAGCCATAAATTTTGTCCTACCTGAATATGTAACAATAGTTGCAGCCACCAATATCGAAAACGGGATAGCGGTCGAGATTGACAACGGTAAAGCATATCTCGACAAGGCGGAGATAGGGAATGTTGTGAAGACGCACAGGGGCGACGAAGTTAAAATAGACAGACGGTACGACATAAAGTATGCGGGGGGGTATTCGAGAGATGGAAAGACCCTTTACCTGGACAGGAATTTCCCTGAGACAATAGATGTCGTAGGTAAGCAGATAAGCACGGTTGAAAGCATTGTGCGCCATCACGAACTGACGGAGAAATGGCTCTCCGATGACGCATACGAATACCCTTACGCACACGAAGTGGCGACAAAGATAGAGCGCATGCATGTCGAATCGCTCGGCGGCGATTGGGCGGAATACAGCAAAATCGTAAGCAAGCACCTCAAGGAAGTTGCCGAAAGGAAACTCCAAAAGAGTCCGAAGGATTTGGATCTGTCGCCCTATATATACGAGAGGGACCAGATAGCGTTGAAGGAAATCCGCGAAAGCATGGAATTATGACGCGGGGTCTCCAGCGCCTTCCAAATCGCAGGGTTCTGCGCAGGCAACACATGCCGGCTTGCTTTCGGGCACACACCCCACCTAACCTTTTATAGCTTTTTGGCGATAATTCTATTATCATGGCCCTTAACAACGAGGCAAGGTATGCGATCATGTCACCCGACAGGAACGGCAAGCAGTTTAACCTAGAGGAGTTTATCCATAACGCGACATGGAGGGAGCTGTTGGTAGAGCTAGTGGAACGCAACGAGCTCGACCCCTGGGACGTGGACATCTCGAAGATAGTGGACGAATACATAACGGAGGTGCGCAAGATCAAGTCATTGACCCTTACATTGCCCGCGAACATGATACTTGCCGCTTCCATACTCCTCAGGATGAAGAGCGACGCATTCTATTTCGAGACAGATAGCGGGGAGGAGGAGCTAGCGAGCGGAATGGACGTAACCACCCGCCCTAGGGAGGATCCAGGCGAGATGCCTGAACTGGTATACAAGGCAAGGCTGAGGCCGGGGAGGAGAGTGACGTTAGAGGAACTGATGGATGCGCTGGACGAGATGATGGCGGCAAAAATAAAACGGGAGGAAATTTCCCATTTTAGCGACACCCCGTTGCAGATAGTCGTAGATAGGGACGATATAGACGAAAAGATAGAACATGCATATGGATTGATCAATAGCAATCTGGACAGCTACGGCTTAACCACATTTTCCGCTCTTGCAACGAATTTCGCCAACATGGACGGGATATTGATAAACCTGTTCATACCATTGCTCTTCCTTGCGCAAAACGAGAGGATCATGCTTGCACAGGAGGAATTTTTCGGGGACATAATAATAAAAATCAGGGAAAAGAGGGAGATTGATGCAGGATGACAGCGTGGTTGGCGAGTACAAAAGGGTCGTAGAGGCAGCCCTATTCACGTCGGGCAGGGCGATGGACGTGGATGAAATATCGAAAGTGCTCGGCATAGGCTCTGTAGGCGCAGTTGGCAAGATAATGGATGCGCTGGCAGCGGAATATAGGGAGAGGGACACCTCCATAGCCATAATCCAGCTTGGCGGGAAATATGCCATGATGCTCAAGGAGAAGTATGCCGCCAAGGTTGGGCAACTTTCTGGCCAGCCCGACATATCCAGGGGTGCAGTGAAGGTTTTGGCATACATCAGCAAGAGCCAGCCAGTCATGCAGAATGCGATAGTAAAGGCGTTTGGCGATTCGACCTATGCACATATAAAGGAGCTGGTAGAAAAAGAATTTATAACAACAAAGAGGGCAGGAAGGACGAGGAAGATAGAGACGACAAGCAAATTCCTGGAATATTTTGACCTTGGAAAGCAGAATAATAAGGGCCCGTAGTCGAGTGGTAAGACGTTCCCTTCACATGGGAAAGACCAGGAGTTCGATTCTCCTCGGGCCCACTAAGAAAAATACGGCGGCAGACAAGCAGTTCGAATGCACAAAGCTGAAAGCGGGATTGAGTAGAATT
>JAKARM010000028.1 GCA_021822165.1 Microcaldota archaeon
TATTATACGGCGGGACACGCCGAAATCCACGCTCAGGGAGATATGACCTCTGCGGTGCAACAGGCATCGAAAAGTCGCATCAAGGAACTGAGAACATACCAAACGCAAAATGGGATGATGTCATCAACTCCCTCTAAAAAGGGATTGCCCACGACCAATTGGCGGCTGAGGTCACTGACCGATGAAGCAGGGGCTTCTGTTTCTCTGCGGTTCGCTTTCATCCCCTATCTAAAAGATAGGAGTTTTCCCGCTATGCATTTATAATTTTGTTATAGAATTCTCTATGTGTTGGCATGCACGGCGTGACATCGGGGAAGAAAATGGGCGCGCAGAGCCCGATAGAGTATATCGTGACGTACAGCTGGGCAATCGCCATCATAGCGCTGGCCCTGGCCGCCCTCTTCGCCTTCGGGGTGCTCAAACCATCGTCGTTCATAAACAACCAGTGCGCCTTCCCTGCAGAGTTCAGCTGCACCAACGAAACCCTCTTTACCAACGGCACATTGGCGTTCGATTTCGGGCAGGCTACGGAGTCCCAGATATCGTTGACCGCCATGGGGTGCAACCAGTATGAATCCTCTCTCGTAATGAATGCGATAACCCCCCTGAATCTCCAGGTGGGTTTCTCTACACCTATCTCGATGCCCTGCTATTCGGGCAGTTCCCTCTTCACCTCCCAGCCCGGAAAAACATTCTCGGGCGACATAGTGGTGAACTATACAGATGTGCAGTCAGGAGTCGAGCACACGGTCACAGGCAGCGTGATACTCAAGTCGACGTAGCGCAGGCGCGCTAGCGCACCGATGCGGTTATCCCGTCTATTATTCCGTTGACCCCTATCCCCCCTGTAGACCTGACCGCAATCCTGTGGCTAAGCACCGCCCTCGTCAGCATCTTGATATCCTCCTTCTCCACGGTGTCCCTCCCGTTTATGAGTGCCCTCGCCTTGCCGCATCTCATGAAGCTTATCTCCGCCCTCGGGCTCCCTCCCATGACCACGTGTATGTCCGACCTCGATGCCCCGACTATCCTGGTTATGTAGTTTATGACTTCGTCGGGCATCTTGACGAGCTTCACTTTCTCCTGCGCCTCGATTATCTGGTCCGTGGTAAGTATCTTGTCGAGCTTCACCTGCTCTTCGCTCTCCTTTATGCGCAGCATCTCCTGCTCCTCCTCCATGCTCGGGTAGTCCACCCCTATCCTCATCAGGAAACGGTCTGCCAGCACCTTGGGCAGCGGGTTGGTCCCCTCTATGCTCAGCGGGTTCTGCGTCGCTACCGCCATGAAGGGCTTCGGGAGCGCCACATCATGATCCGCTATCGACACCTGCCTCTCCTCCAGCGACTCCAGCAGCGCGGTGGTGGTTTTCGCCGGCATCCTGTTGAGCTCGTCTATGAGGAATATGTTGTTGAATATCGGCCCCTTCTTCAGCTTCACCTCGTGGCTCTCGTCTATGTATGTGTGCCCCACGATGTCGCTGTACTCGAGGTCGGGGGTGCCCTGGACCCTCCCGAAGCTCGCCTGGACCACGTCGGCGAGCGTCTTCGCCATCGTCGTCTTGGCGACTCCGGGCACGCCCTCGAGCAGGACGTTACCGTCGGCTATGAGCCCTACGAACATAAGCTCTATGACTTCGTTCTTGCCTGCGATCTTCTTCTTGACCTCCTTCAGGACCGCCTGGTATGCATCCTTGACTTCCATACAAAAACCTTAATAACTCTTTTATGCAGAATAATCATAAAGCTTACCATTATTTCCGGCAGGCGCATCTGTGTGATTCATATGATAGGGAAAGAGTCAAAGCTCAAGGGAGCCGCCTCTATAAACGAGGTCATGGCGATACTCGAGGAGAGGAGGAAGAGGGGAGAGTGGATATACGAGCAGCAGAGATCCTACGAGCATGCGGAGAAGGTCTCGCAGGCAAAGGAGAGGTGCAAGAAGGTTCTCAAGGAGCTTGCCGCGCTCGGATTCATAGACGAAATGACGATGATCAAGATAACCGACATCATGCCGGCCAACCTCATGCTGCTCAAGCAGGTGATCGCCGGCGAGAACAAGAGCTATGACGAGGATCAGGTGAACAAGATCTTCGCCATAACTTCCGGCAAGTGAACTTAAGGTAAATGATATACATGTTTGGGTGGGGTTATGCAAGAAGAGAGGGAGATGAGAGAGGAATACGCGAGAGTTCTCGACTTCATGCAGAGCGGCAAGTCCTTTTCCCACGTGGCCGATCCGCTCGCGCAGCTGCTCGGCGAGGTCTGGTTCACCCTGCTCGAGGCGCAGCCCAAGGCCGGAGTGGTGCTGAAGCTTAACGAGAGGGTCTATATCGGAAGGGAGGAGAGGGACAAGATAGAGGTCATAAAGTCAAGGGTGAAATACGAGGAGCTGACCCAGACCTCCAAGAACGAGCTGCCCAATGCCGTGATGGAGATAATAAAGGGCGACGAGAAAAGGTTCGTTGACGTGTTCAACAACGCCGGTCCGGTAAACATAAGGGAGCATTCCCTCGAGCTCCTGCCAGGGGTCGGGAAGAAGCACCTGACCGCGATACTGAAAGCGAGGAACGCCAAGAGGTTCGAGAGCTTCTCCGACATCTCGGAAAGGGTCCCGCTGCTGCAGGATCCCGCAAAGCTCATAAGGGAGCGGGTGCTCAGCGAGCTGATGGGGGGCGAGAGGTTCTACATGTTCACAAAGCCCTACAGGGTCGAAAGGCGCTGATGGGGTCGCGGAAAGTTCTCCCGGCGGCAGGGCGATCCTAATTATGGCAGAGGGATTGCTGTGCCCGCTTCCTGCAAAATCTCCTGTTGTACCTCAGGCCGATCCTCCGTGACAAAAGGGGCCGACACTGTTATCTGTCGATGATTCCTCTGATTTCGTCAACCACGCCTTCAGCCTCCTGGTCGGTCATCCTCCCTATTTTTTTCTGTAATCCCTCGGTCGCGGTCTTTTTCACGTCGACAAATGGTATCTGTATGCCATCCGCATACCTTTCTATCATCAACTTCCCCAGCTCGAGCAATTTTTCACGATTGTCCATAATCAACCTCTATAAGCCACGTAAAACCTATCGGATTGCAACCCAGGGACGCCCTGAAGGAAAGGATAAGATATATGACATCCTCCCGCCAATGAACGGCGTGGGATTCCCCACTCACTTGTTAATCTTCTCGATATGCATCTGTGGCACTATGATCTTCTTATGGGCCTTGTCTATCCTTATGTTGACCACGTATGCGTTGCCCCTCACCTCTGTTATCTTGCCAACCTTCCCCCTGTAGCGCGGGTGGGGTATGTTGCCGAAGTTGCCCTTCGGCACTATCGCGACGTCCTCCCCTACCTCGAGCTTTTTCAGTTTCGTCCTTATGCTCAGCGATGATGGCCTGTGGTGCCTTGCGAGATGCCTTGTCCTCCCGGACAGTAATCCGTTCGATCTTTTCGACATAAAAATCACATGAAGCTGCAGCGCGTCGCACCTCCTTTCATGAGCGCGACATCTACCTGAACTCATTAGTATTATTTCCCCAGCATCTTTTATATATCTTTTGTGTTCCTCCGCCCCTTCGGGGTCTCCTTCCTCCGCGCCCCATGCGCTGCCGCCATATCCGTAAACAACGCCCCTGCACTGCCGGCGCCCTTGTAGGCACTAGTATTTAAACATCTATGTTTATTATTAAAGCGTTGATATTGATCTTTATGTCACTGGTGAAATGAATGGCAAAACAACTCCCTAGCTCCAAGAAGCCGGCGAAGCGGATAGTGCTCAAGCCTACCTATACTGTCCAAAACATAGTGGCGAGCGCGGACCTCAAGCTCGACCTCGACCTCTACGGCCTAGCTACCCTTTCAAGGGATGTGGACTACGAGCCGGAGCAGTTCCCCGGGGCGATATTCAAGGTACACGACCCCAAATCAGCACTGCTGCTTTTCAAGAACGGGAAGATAATCTGCACGGGCGCCAAGACGGAAGAAGACGTGCGGAGGGCGGTGAGGCATGCGCTCGACCTGATAAAGAAATACAGGGCGCAGCAGAAGGACAAGCCGAAAGGCCAGCAGAGGTAGCCCCTTTCTACCTGACTATCCCGAAGCCGCAGAAGTCGTTGTCCGAATAGATAGAGAACCTCCCCAGCTCCCTGTACTTTGAAAACTTCTCTACCGGAGGGTCCTTGTCAAGCGTCACCTCTCCCTCGAATGCCGTATTGGCCTTGAGCCTCTGCCCCGCCTTGCTCTCCTTCCATGCGCTGGTTGCATCGCTGAATCTGGTTATCTCCAGCCTGTTCGCCCTGAAATCTGTGTTGTTGAACCTCAGCGTCAGCCCGCTGCCCTGCTTTGGCTTCCCTGTCATATAGATCAGCGCGGTAAATCTCCCTTTCTGCCACGGCCTTTCATCCTTCCCGTACAGTATGTCCCCCCTCTCGAGCCTTCCAGCATCGCCGTCGAATTCCACAGCTATGTTGCGCACGGCAGAGGTTGACTTCGTCTCCTTTCCGTTGCTGTGTATCCTGCCTATCACAGCCTCCCTCCCCGAGGGTTCAATCCTGACCCTGTCTCCGACCCTTATCCTGCCGTAGTAGAGCATCCCCATCGCGGCATCCTTGCCGCCGAGCTCCATCGTGTCCTGCACCACCATCCTGGTGCCTTCGCCGGTTTGCGCGCTCCCTATGGCCGAGAAGAAGTCGTATATCCGCCCGACCAGCGGTCCGCCACCATACCATCCCATCTTCTTCGACTTTGTGATTATGTTCTCATTCCCGTATGCGGAGACCGGGATGAATTCAATATGCCCTTCGAATCCTATCTCCTCCATGTAGCCCGATATCTCATCCTTGATCCTGTCGAACCTCTCCCTCCTGTAACCTAGGGCATCCATCTTGTTCACGGCTATGAATATCCCTCTCATCCCAAGCATGTTGGCTATGAAGATGTGCCTCTTCGTCTGCTTCTGGAAACCCTCCCCCTCCTTCGCGGAGACCATCACTATCGCTATCTCCGCCCCGGAAGCCCCGCCGAGCGCGTTGTTTATCAGCTCGAGGTGACCAGGCACGTCGATGAAGCTTATTATCGCATCCTTGAAGTTTATCTGTGCCCTCGTCGTGTCGAGCGTCATCCCCCTCTTCCTCTCGTAGGTAAAGCTGTCGAGCACGAAGGCCGGCTCGAAGCCCGCTCCCCCTGCCCTTTTCGCCTCCGCGACCCTCTCCTTGGTGGCGCTGCCGGTGGCTATCAGCATGTTGCCTATCAGCGTAGACTTGCCATGGTCCTTTTCGCCCAGAAGCGTTACAGCGATCTCCTTCATCCTATCGACCTCACATGTATCCCAGGGAGCGCAGCCTTTCCATTATATATTCCTTCTCCTTGTCCTGCTCGCGCCCGCCCCTCTCCTCTTTTTTCGTTCCCTCGAGCTCCCTTATTATCTGGTCGAGGTTCTTCGCATTCGATTTTACGGAAGTGGTGCAGTGGGTGCACCCAAGGCTCCTATACCTCTGTCCCGTCTCCGAATAATAGAGCGGGTTGACCGGGATCTTTTCCCTCTTCGTATAGTTCCATATGTCGATCTCGTTCCAGTCCAGCAGGGGGTGGATCCTCATGTGCGACCCCTTGTCGAGCGCCGATGTATAGTTGTCCCACATCTCCGTCGGCTGCGCCTTGTAGTTCCACTTGAACTCCCCGCTGCGCGGCGAGAAGTACTTCTCCTTCGCCCTTATCGAGTGCTCGTCCCTTCTTATCGAGACTATAAGCGCATCGAACCCCCTCTCCTTCATCAGCTTTTTCAGCGCCACCGTCTTATTCGCCCCGCAGCAGCTAAACCCAGAGAGCTCTTTCTTTATCTGGCTTTCCGCGACTATCAGGTCGAGATTCCATTTCTTCGCCACTTCCTCCCTGAACTTGTAGGATTCGGGGAAATCTATTCCGTTGTCTATGTGTATCACCGGGAACGGCACCTTGCCGAAGAAGGCCTTCCTCGCCACGGCGAGCATCGCTGTCGAATCCTTCCCCATGCTCCAGAGCGCCGCGAGGTTCTTGAATTTCGAGCGCGCCTCCCTCATTATGTATATGCTCCTGTTTTCCAGTTTGTCTATGTCCTGCATCATCATGTTCCCACCACTCATCTCTCCCTCTTCAGCTCAAGCCCTTTCAGGTATATCGTGCTTCCCCTCACCTTTTTCCCCTCCTCCAGTATGATCGGCACGTCGCATATCCTCTTGCGGTCCTTCCCGAATATCTCCGCATGCGCCTTGGTAAGGTCCGCCTTCCCTCCCAACTCCGGCGGATATACGATCTTGTAATACGACGCCCCCGCCTTCCCTGCAGCATCAGCAAAGAGCTCCCAGTTCCCCCTGCTCGGCTTCCTTTTGAGCTCCACGGCGATTTCCTTTAACCTCTCCCTCTTGTCCATGGCGATTCCTAATTATGTATAATTAACAATTAATTATGGATAATTATATATAAAAACCTTCGCAGAGAATACATCCTCAGGCGGTTTTATCATGAAGGTCAAAAGAAAAGCCAGGAAGTCGTTCACCACCGTATCAATACCCTCGTCCCTCTTCGAGAAGGTCTCCGAAGACATAAAGGACAAGGGGTTCCCTTCGGTGTCAAGCTATGTTGCCTTCCTTCTAAGGATGGTCCTGAGCGAGAAGAGCACCGGGAAGAGGAGCGGAGCCGAGAAGGAGGCGTACCTGATAAAGAAGAGGCTGGAGGCGATGGGATATCTCTGACCCGCATGATGTCGGATCCCATTATCACAACTATCTATCCTCTGCTTCAATGGCCGACAGGGTCAAACCCATGTACGAAGTCGAAGGGCCTTATGGGCGGATGGTCGATCTATCTGCGATACAGTTACTAGAGGAAAAGAGGCACTTGTTCGGGCTGAAGAAAAAGATAAAAGAAGGAAAGAAGATAGTGTTAAAGAAGAAAACGATAAACAAACTTGCGAGAGTACTATGAGATATATAAAATATGTAATAGAAGGTTTTGTAGAGGTAATTGGTTTATTGCCCCTTGCTTTGATTTTAGGTTTATTAGAAACACAGATTAATCATAATTTTCTACCAACAATAGTGATGGTCTTCATCGTCTACATCATTATAGCAATTGTTGTGGCAAAAGAGAATTTTATTAAGAGTGTAAAGAACCGTAGAGCTGTTGTAATTAAAGCTATAGGATGGGTCATTGCCCTCGTCATCATAATTTTTGCATTTAACAATCCGCTATTCAGTAAATCAGAAGTGATTCCTGAAACAGTCATCTGGGTTATAATCGTGGCGATAGGAAATATTATAGGGTATTGGAATAGGTAATGAATTCTCAGC
>JAKARM010000001.1 GCA_021822165.1 Microcaldota archaeon
CCATCCGATTACCTTTATCCCAGATCTATCATGTCCCCGACAGCAGGGGCATGCGCCTCGAACCCCTCCCCCCTGAGCCTTTCGGCGAAGGCGGTAGAGCTCTCCGCGCTGCCGTGCACGCATACCACTGTGTTCGGCGAGCTCCTCCTCACGTATTCGTAGAGGTCGCCCATTCCGGCATGGGCGGAGAAATCATAGAAGCTCACCCTGTTGCGTATCCTCCTCTTTGCGCCGTCGATGTTCATCCAGCCGCCCTCGATCAGCGTCCTGCCGTTGGTCCCCTCGACCTGGTAGCCGGTCAGGAATATGCGCGACTCGGCATTTATCCTGGTAATGTAATCCATCACAGGACCGCCCTCAAGCATTCCGGCGGTGGTGAGTATTATGGCCGGCTCCTTGAGCGCGTTCCACCTATCCTTCCTGTCCCTCACCCTGTTGGACTCGGAAACGGCCTTGCTGAGAGATCCGGGATTCTTCAGGAAATCCTGGTGCGACATTATTATGTCCGTGGCGCTGTTCACCATCCCGTCGACGTACGTCCTCTCCGCCAGGCCGTGCTCATGAAGCAGCGCCAGCATCTCCTGGCCGCGCCCGACCGCGAAAACAGGGAGGAGCGCGGTCCCGCCGCTGTCCAGCACCTCGCGCACCTCGGAGATGAATGAAGACGTAAGCTCGCCCCTGTCGGGATGCTCCTTGAGCGCATAGGTGCTCTCCGTTATCAGGACATCGCACTCCACCGTCTCCGCGCCGTCGTGCAGCATCTGCCTGCCGAGCTTGAAGTCCCCCGTGTATACGAACCGCTTGTTGCTGCCCTTTGCCGCCTTGTTCTCTATGAGGGTTATCGCGCTCCCCGCCACATGGCCCGCGTCGTACATCTCGATGTCGAAGTCCCCGACCCTTATCCCCTTGCGGTAGTCAAGGCTAATGAAATGCTTGGAGAAATCCCAGAGCTGGCGCTCGTGGAACCCGGCGGGCTTGTTGTCCTTGTGCGCTATCTTCAGCGAATCGTTGAGCAAAAGCTCGGAAAGCTCGAGGGTCGGCTTGGTGCCTATGGTCGGGACCTTCTCCTTCATATAGAGCGACGGCACGGCGCCGCTGTGGTCAAGATGCGCATGGCTCAGGATTATCGCATCCACAGGCTCGGAGCCTATTGGGTACTCTGTCGGCTTTCCCAGCTTGATCCCGTAATCGAGCATGAAGCGCTTTTCCCCTTTCAGCAATATCGATGACCTGCCTACCTCCTGGGCGCCGCCGAAGAATTTGATTTTCATAAGATACCTGTAAGGTTTTTTGGCAGGGCATGGAACTGGGCTGGCAGAACTTGAACGGTTGCATGCGAGGCCTAAAAACAACCGCGACATCCTGCCCCGCCCAACACCAGGAGGCAAGGGGTTTGCCGCTCACGATTGTTAAGTTAATAAGTTTATTTGAGAATATATAAAGGTTCCCATACATACAATCAAAGGGATGACATGAGCGACGAAATAACATTCCTCGACCTGATGGCGTTGACAAACATAAAGGCTGATACCGTAGTTGAAAAGTTCGGAGGCTTGATAAACTCCTCGTTTTTTGACGCCTCCAACGTGCTTGGCGCGCTTAAGATAAAGGGGCTGATAGATTTCACGACGACCTTTCCAGGACAGAGCGCGATAACGCTGACGGAAAGCGGAAAGAGGCTGATACAGGATGCCGGGGAGAAAGCGAAGCTGCCGTTCGACCAGATAGACATGGCGATACTTATCCAGCTTTCGGGAGGGAAGAGGTCCTTCACTGACCTGAGCGGAGCGATAAACCTGGCCTCGCCGGACATGGCCATGCACCTCTACAAGATAGCGCAGCAGCAATACATAACCCCTAATTTCAGGAACGGCATGATAGACCTCATGCTCACGGAAAAGGGGTATATGGCTGTCAACAGCAACCCGGAAGGGCAGCGAGCTACGGCGGAGCAGAAGGCAGAAGCTGCAACGCAGGCAGCAGCACCCCCTGGCGGTACGGCGGCACCCCTTGGCGGAGCGGCGACAGCACAGCTTGGCGGGACGGCAGCGGCACCCATTCCGCTTGGGAAAGAGGCACCCCAGCAGGCAGCAAGATATACGGCGGGGCAGCCAGTGGCGGGACAGCAGGGAAGCACGAATGCTGCTGCAATGCCGGAACTTAAGGACGGGTTGAAGGCGGTGGAAGAAGCGGTAAGGAAAAAGAACAAGGACAGGAATATCACCCTGGTCCTGCTGGTGGTAATCATAGCGATAATAATAGGGATATTGAAGGTTACGGGAAGGATTTAAAGTATGGAGGATGTCATGGCACTGATGGATTATATGGAGGCTTCCGGGCTTGTCGCCAGATACGGCATACATGCCACAAGGGGGGCTTATGTCAACAGCGCGGAAGAGGCGGTCGGGTTCGCGGGAAAAAAGGCCGTGGCGCTGAAGGTGATATCCGAAGAGGCGATGCATAAGACCAAAAGCGGCATGATCCTGCTCGGTCTTTCCGGGACGGAACAGATAACGGAAGGATACCAGACGCTTTCCGAGAAGGCGAAGAGGCTCGGAAACTACAAGATGCTTGTCCAGGAGATGGCTGGCAGCGGGATAGAGATAATAATTGGGGGAAAGATCGACCAGCAATTCGGAAAACTCATACTGTTGGGGCTGGGGGGAATATACGTCGAGACATTCAGGGATTTCGCCACAAGGGTGTGCCCCATAACCGAGAGGGATGCCAGGCAGATGCTCTACCAGCTGAGGTCCAGGGCGGTCATCGCGCCCGATGAGAAGACGGAGCGGGTTGTCACCGGCCTCCTGATGAAGGCGTCCAAGCTGTTCTACGAAAACGACATATCAGAACTCGACCTCAACCCGCTCATAATATACGAAGGGAACTACGAAGCGGTCGACATAAGGGTGCTGGAAGATAAAAAGTGATTGCATGGCGGCGGAGACCGGAAAAGACAACGATATAAGGGAATATGCGGACCTTACCCCGATTATGAAGCCCAGCGGAGTGGCGATAATAGGGGCTTCCAGGAACCCGGACAAGGTAGGCCATGTGATAATGCAGAATTACATAGATGTTGGGTACTCGGGCCGCCTCTACCCTGTGAACCTGAATGACGAAGGGAACATAATGGGGTTCAAGGCGTACAGCAGCATATCCGCCATAAAGAGGCCGGTAGACCTCGCCGTGATAGCGATACCCGCGAAGGGCGTGCCGAAGGCGCTGGAGGAATGCGGAAAGGCGAAGGTGAAGGGGGCGATCGTGGTGAGCGGTGGATTCGCGGAGATTGGGGAGAGGCAGCTCCAGGAGGAGCTCGTTGAGATCTCGAGGAAGTACAGGATGCCAGTGATGGGGCCGAACTGCCTGGGGGTAATGGACATGAGGTCTAGGGTGGACACGCTCTTCCTGCCGACGTTCAAGATAGACAAGCCCGGGATAGGGGGGGTGAGCTTCGCCTCGCAGAGCGGGGCCGTCGGAAGCTCGGTGCTTGACATGATAGCGCAGGAGGGTTTCGGTATAGCAAGCTTCATATCCTACGGGAACGCGGCGGTGGTGGACGAGGTCGACATACTCGATTACCTGATGAGGGACAAGCACACGAAGGTCATCGTATTCTACATGGAGGGGGTGAAGAGGGGGAAGGAGTTCATAGAGGTGGCGAGGAAGGTGACCAAAATAAAACCGGTCGTGATAATGAAAGGCGGGATCACGGAGGAGGGCGCCAAGGCTGCAAGCTCGCACACCGCGTCCATGGCCGGAAGCCACGAGGCATACGAAGCCGTATTCAGGCAGTTCGGGTTCACGGAGGCAGAAGGGATAGGGGACATGCTCAACTTCGCAAAGATACTGGACACGCAGCCGGGGACGACGGGGAAGAGGATAGCGATAATAACTAACGGGGGCGGGACGGGCGTCCTCGCCACGGACGCGCTTTATAAAAACGGGCTGGAGATAGCGAGACTGTCGAAAGGCTCCGAGGCGGTGCTGAAGAAGGCGATGCCGCCGATCGTGAATGTGCGCATGCCCTTGGACATGGCGGGGGATGCCGACGACGTGAGGTTCGACAAAGCGATAAGCACGATAAGCAGCGATCCCAACGTTGACGCGTTGATGGTCATAGCCCTCTTCCAGACCCCTGGCGCAGACTCGAGGGTCGCTGCAAAGCTGATAAGCTACAATGCTGCCGCGGCAAAGCCGATGGTGGTCGTCAGTCCTGGGGGGAGCTATACGGAGGTGCACAAGAAAATGATGGAAAGCTCCGGGGTGCCGGTCTATGAATCCCCAGAGGATGCGGCGAGGTCGCTCAGGGCTCTGATAGACTATTATACGTACAGGGGATACAATGGCAAAAAAAACCGATGAGGTGATACGCAGGGACAGGGAGGTGTTCCTGACCACGACAAGGCAGTCCTATCCCTTCGTGGCGGAAAGGGGGGAGGGGGACTTCGCCTACGACATAGAGGGCAGGGAGTTCATAGACTTCACGAGCTTCATATCCGTTTACAACATGGGGGTCAACTCCAGCAGGGAGGTGAGGGAGGCGATAAAGGGGCAGGTGGACAAGCTGATGCATGCGGCCTTCACCGATTACTATTCAGAGCTGCCCGTAGAGTTCGGAGAGATGCTGATCAGGATGTTCCCGAAGGGGTTCGGAAAGATATTCCTTTCCAACTCTGGAACGGAGGCGAACGAGGCAGCGATAAAGTTCTCCAAGCTCTTCACCAAGAGGCACTATACGATAGCGTTCTACAACTCCTTCCATGGAAGGACAAACGGATCGCTCGGGATGACCGCGTCAAAGGCGGTACAGAGGGAGAACTTCGGCCCGTTCACAGGGGTGGTGCATGTCCCTTTCGCCTATTGCTACAGGTGCCCCTTCAACTCCGAATACCCGGGGTGCGGGCTGTCGTGCGTGGACTACATAAGGAAGTACCCGCTGTCGAAGGAAGTCAGCCCGAAGGAGGTGGCTGCGATATTCACCGAGCCCATACAGGGCGAGGGAGGGTACATAGTCCCGCCGAAGGGGTATTTCAAGGAGATAAAGAGAATAACCGAAGAGCACGGGATGCTGCTGATCTCCGACGAAGTCCAGGCCGGCTACATGAGGACGGGGAAGTTCCTGGCCATGGATAACTTCGGCGTGGAGGCGGACATCTACACCATGGCGAAGTCGATAGGGGCTGGGCTGCCGATGGGCGCGACTGTGGCGAGAAGGAGCCTGGGCGACATACCTGCAGGCTCGCATTCGAACACTTTCGGCGGCAACCTGGCCGCGGTAGCGGGAGCCAAAGCATCGCTCGGCCACCTCATGAAAAACAGGAAGGGCATCGAGGCGATGGTGATGCTGAAGGGGGCGAAGATGAAGAAGGCGCTGGAAAGGATGGCGGAGAGACATGGGCTGATAGGCGACGTACGGGGTATAGGCATGATGCTGGCCATAGAGCTCGTGAAGGACAGGAGGAGCAAGGAGCCGGCAGTGAAGGAGAGGGAAGAGGTTATAAAGAACGCATATAGGAAGGGGCTGTTGCTCCTGCCTGCGGGCGAATCTTCCATAAGGATAATCCCCCCGCTCACCATAAGCGAAGGGTCAATGGTGAAGGGGCTGGAGATCCTAGAGGAGTCGATAAAGATGGCGTCCAAGAGGAAGTGAGGCAGGCAGAAGGATGCGGCTCTTGGGGAAGGCCGCTTCCATTAAAGCCCACCCCTTTGAGGGAAAGCTATTAATAGCTTATTTTCATAATATCTATGTTTAGAGGTACTTGTGATTGACGGCCTTTTCTTAGGGTTTGATTGGATGCCTAACGTATATGATGTTAAAAGTTCGGAGCTCGTGCGGGTAGCCGCCCAGAAGCTGAAGGATAAGATAAAGAAGCCAGGCTACGTGGATTACGTGAAGTCGGGGGCAGGGAAGGAAAGGCCACCGCAGGATCCCGACTTCTGGTACGTAAGAAGCGCATCGATATTGAGGCAGGTCTACCTCAATGGGCCCATAGGGGTCTCGAAGCTCACCACAAGGTATGGGAACAGGAAGAGGCACACGGTAAGCAGGAAGCACCATGTGCCGGCATCAGGCAGCATCATAAGGGACGGGTTCGCAGAGCTTGAGGGCATAGAATACATAAAGAGGACGAAGAGCGGCAGGGTCATAACGCCCACCGGGAAATCCTTCCTTGACAAGATAGCCAAGGAGATAGCCGCAAAATGATGAATGCGATGCCGGACTTCGAGGATGGCCCCGAAGGGGGAGAAAACAAGGAGGTCAGAAAGAGGATAATGAAGGCGATGAAAGAGGCGCAGGTGGAACAACAGAGGAAGGCCCTGCTGAGGCAGGTGCTTGATGACAAGGCGTACGAAAGGATGATGAACGTAAGGGCATCCAACTACGAGCTCTACAAGCAGCTGGTCGGGGTCATCGCCTCGCTGGCGCAGAGCAACAGGATACAGGGAAAGCTTACAGAACCCCAGTTCATAAGCATACTGACGCGCCTGACATCAAGGCCGGAATCGCAGATAAGCTTTAAAAGAAAATAATGGTAATCGAATGTCAAAGAAGGATTCTCTTAAAAAACGCAGGCTTGGGAAGAAGACCAAACAGCTCAGGAGGCTTCCGCTTCTTGCGCAGATGAAGACGCACAAGAGGCTGGAGAGCAACGCCTTCGCCAGGAACTGGAGGAGGAGCAAGCTCAGGATAAAGGATGAGTAGATGGCGGAAAAAGTCTTGACGATAAGCATAAGGAGGTACCTTTCGGCGCAGCCAGTCACCAAAAGGAGCAGGAAGGCAGTGAAGTACATACGCGAAAGGATAGCCCATTACACGAAAACAGCGCTGGACAACGTTAAGATAAGCATGGAGTTGAACTCAAAGATAGTCAAGCACTATTCGAAGAGGATGACTCCGATAAAGATGAGCATCGACGTAGAAAAGGGGGTGGCGCTCGCAAGGTTGTTCGAGGATCCGAATGCTGCGGAGAAGGCAAAGAGGAATGAGGCGCAGTTCATGAAGAAATTCGGGAAGGTAATGAAAAAGGCCCCAGCGCCGGCGGCAACCGCACATGCGCCAAAGACGCCTAAAACATAAAGAAAACGGTAGTATTTTTGGGCGTGGTAAAGCACAATATAAACGGAAACGACTATCTTGGGGTCTTTGCAACTTCTACCGATAAATACGCGTTGGTCTGGGACGGAGTAAGCAAAAGGGATAGGGGAACGATAGCGGAGAACCTCAAGGTAAAGTGCATAGGGGTATCGATAGCACGGTCCGACCTCATAGGCATATTCTCGAGGGGGAACTCGAACGGCCTTGTCCTGTCCAATATGGCGGAGGACAAGGAGGTCGAAGCGATAAGGAAGAGCGGGATTGACATAAAGATAGGGAGGCTCGACAGCGACCTCAACACGGTCGGCAACAATATATTGGCGAACGACAAGGTAGCGATAGTCAACCCGGACTACACAAGGAACGAGATGAACAGCATAGGGGAGATACTCGATGTTGAAGTGGTGGGCGCCGAAGCAGGGGAATTCAAGACCGTAGGGGCGAGCAACATACTAACGAACAAGGGCATCGTAGTTAACAATAGGTGCACGGACGCGGAAGCCGACCGCATCAAGGAAATTACAGGATTCGACGTCGTACGCACAACTGCGAATACGGGGGCGCTGAGCATAGGGCTGTCTGCGATAGCCAACTCGTTCGGGATAATTATAGGAGAGTCTACTACGGGGTTCGAAATGGCCAGGATGCTTGAAGCGCTGGACATAGACTCCTGAGATAGATATATCAAACATTGCTGGAAACTATTTACGTGGTCTAATGGCGGAGATTCAGGGGAAGATGGAGGAAGAGGAGGAAGCCACATTGGCCGAGCTCAGATACCTTCACAGGACATATATGGAGAGGTATTCTCTAGTGATGGAGGAGATCCGCAACGTTGTGGGGGAGAACAACAGCCTAGGCGGAGCTTCGGTCGTCTTGGGGAACATAGAGAATGCTTCGAACCACGAGACATTGATAGGAGTGGGGCCTGGCATCTACCTGAAAGGCCTGATAGAGAATCCCGACACGGTGATGGTAAGCGTAGGCGGAGGATATATCGTGGAAAAGGGGGTCGAGGATGCGAAAAAGTTCGTAGAAGGATGGATAGAAAGGCACAACAAGGAAGCGAACGCCCTAATGAAGGAAAGGGAAGAGCTTGAGGGCGCCATCATGGACATATCGTATAGGATAGGAAAAGCACAAGAGGAATTACATGTTTGACAACCTTAAGAAAAAGATATCTGAGGCGGTAAACAAGATAGTCAAGAGGGAGGATGCCAAGAAAGAGGAGGGGCAGGAAATCGCAGGGGCAAAAGAAACCGCAATAATCAACGGCCCTGAGCGCAAGCAGGAGGAGATAGACGGCGATATACCGCAATCATCTTCAAAAGAGGAACCGATAAGCGATTCCTACGCCCCTATTGCAAAACCTGCCGCCCCGATCAAGGATGCATACAGGGAAGAAAAGGCGCAGGAACAGAAAAAGGAGGAGAAAGCCCAACCAAGACTGTCGCTGAAGACAAAGATAAAAGGGGCGATATTGGGGAGATCCAGGCTTGACAGAGGGGAGATCGAAGATTTCGCTGAAAGCATACGCAGCTCCCTGCTGGAGTCTGAAGTGTCCTACGACACGGCGGATGAGATAACCTCGGACATCAGAAAAAGGCTCGCAGAGGGCGACATTGATACCAGGAAAGTGAGGGAGGAATTAAACTCCACGGTAAGGGAGTCGCTGAGAGAGGTGCTTGAGAAGGGAAGGAAAGGGGTAGATCTCGGGCTGTTCGTATCCGACAGGATTGCAAGCGGCAAAACCCCTGTCAAGATACTATTCCTCGGGCCGAACGGGACAGGGAAGACAACGACAATGGCAAAGATAGCGCACATGCTGAAATCGAAGAAGATATCGTGCGTGTTGTCCGCCAGCGATACTTTCAGGGCAGCCGCCATAGAGCAGACCGTCTACCACGGGGAAAGGGTAGGGGTCCCAGTAATAAAAAGCGGCTACGGAGCCGACCCTGCTAGCATAGCATTCGATGCCATCGCATATGCGAAATCCCACAATATCGACGTCGTGCTTGTGGACAGCGCAGGGAGGCAGGAGACCAACAGGAACCTTATAGGAGAGGTTCAGAAGATCGCCAGGGTGGTGAAGCCGGATCTCACCATATTCGTAGGGGAGAGCATATCCGGGAATGTCCTGCCGAACCAGATAAAGGAGTTCAGCAAGTTCGTAGCCATAGACGGAATAATACTTACCAAGCTTGACTGTGATTCGAAAGGGGGGAATGCGATATCCATCACGAACACTACCGGCATACCGATACTTTTCTTCGGGATTGGGGAGGGATATGATGCATTGGCGCCATACAGTATAGATTTTGTTATCGGTTCCATAGCCCCGAACTGATTTGTAAAGGCCGGGAAGAGGCATATCAACCGGTTATTTAAGGGTTTCATTGAAATATAACAGAGGGGTTACTATGGCGGACTACAACCACCAAGACATAAAGGACTTGGAGGAGGAGATATTGAACAGGATGGGCGGAAGGTTCGTCAACGTCGTAGATCCGAAAAAGAGGCTTAGCATAGTGACATCTGTCGCAAAAACCATCAACCCGGCAATAAGCGAGGAGGAGATAAAGGAGATAGAGAAGGACATGTCCAACTTCTCGCCCATCGAAGAGCTGCTTGCGGACCAGTCCATAGAGGACATAATGATAAACAACACAGACAACATCTTCGTCTATGATACGGAAAAAGGGGCAAAAATGCTCGATATCAAGATGGATAAGAAGGAGCTGGATAAGTTCGTCGGAAAGCTGAAACTGTATGCGACCAGCTCGACTTCGAAGGGAAACATAATGGACATCCACCTGCCCACAAAGAGCAGGGTCAACGTGGTGTCGTCGCCCCGTGGCTACGACGTCACAATAAGAAACTTCAAAAACAGGCCAATGAGCATGATAGACCTGATAAATACAGGTGAGCTTGACTATGATATCGCTGCGCGGCTCTGGCTTTATGTTGATGGTTTTAGGATTAGGCCGGCAAACCTCCTCATAGGAGGCATGCCTGCCGCCGGAAAAACAACCCTGCTTAACGCATTTTTCTCGTTCTTCAGGCCGGACACCAGGATAATAACGCTGGAGGATACTTACGAAATAGACATAAGCACCCAGGACAACTGCGTTGCGCTTGAGACAAACGACGACCTCACCATGAAGGACCTCGTCAAGAACGTACTTAGGATGAGGCCGGACATGATAATAATCGGTGAGGTGAGAGGGGAGGAAGCTAATGACATGATGACGGCCATGAACATAGGAAAGATAGTCATAGGCACCATACACGCATCGTCGTCCAGGGATATCGTGAATAGGCTGCAGCACCAGCCGATGAACGTCCCCCCAGACATAATACCCCTGATCGATGCCATTGTGGTGCTTTCGAATCTCTACGAGAACAAAAAGCCGGTAAGAAAGGTCGTGCAGATATCTGAAATCGCAGGGATGGAGAGCCAGATTCTCCTATCTGATCTATACAAGATAGATTATAAAACCCACAAGGCCTCGCAGTCCATACAGAATTCAGTCACATACAGGGACACCGTAGCACGCCTGCTTGGGATATCCCCGACAGACATAATCGCGGAAGAGAGGATACGGGCCATGATACTGGAAAAACTCAACAAGTTGGGAAGGAGGGACATAAGGAGCATAAATGAAATCGTGAGGGACTACTATGACAACCCGGACATGACACTGAAGAGGCTTGGCATAAATAACATGTCCCCGGCGATAAATGTCTGAATGGCCGGGGCAATAAGCATTTTTATTGCTTTTCCTCGAATATATTTACAACCGCTGAAAAGGCAGGAGCCGCATGGAGAATAACAGGTTGAGGAGGTTTTCTGTTTTTATCATAGGTATAGGTTCACTGCTTGTGCTCGTATCCGTGATAAAGGGGGTTACGATGCTCATAACCTTTTTCAGGGGGATACCCCTCTATACCCAAAGGGATATAAGCGTAAATGTGATAAGCGTCGCCTTCAACTTCGTGATACCGTTCGCAGGGGGTGTACTGCTGATACTATCTGGCATAACCATAATGCAGATGTATGAGGAAATCTCCCACAGGAAGATCATAAAGCAAAACGAAAGGAGCAGGGGCAAGGAGGTTGGTACAATAATAAATTCAAGCCTCAACCAGAACGAGAAGGCGATCGTAGAGATAATAAGCTCATACCCAGACGGGGCGCTTCAATCTGATATAGTACTCAAGAGCGGTTTCTCGAAGGTCAAAGTCCACAGGATACTTAAAAAACTTGAAAATAGGGGGCTCGTAAAGAGGGGTCGTTTTGGCATAACCAACAGGGTCATCCTTAATTTCCAGAATAAGCCACTATCCCGCCACGAAGGTTAAGATTATTAAATAATTCGTTAAAATACTACTTGAGAAGGCGCATTACATGGTAAAATATATTATAGCAAGGCAATTGGTGGGAAAAAAGGTTGTGACTAATGATGGTTACGATGTCGGAAGGCTTGTAGACCTCGAGATAAGCGAAGTTACCGGGAAGATAAACAATCTCCTAATAGAGCCAAATCTAGACAGCGAGTTTGCAACGAAGCTCAAGGCCGAGGCAGGTTACGTAAGGGTGCCGTACGAGGCGATAATGGCGGTAAACGACTACGTTGTTGCCGATAGAAAGAACATGTAACCTTCTTTCTGTTTCTCATCCTGTTTTCTCCTCCTCTTTCTTTAACACACCATTTTAAATATTTCAAGACAAATGGTAATTGGTGTTTTTATACTAATTTGCGGGGGGGATGAGGCTGGCAGAGGGGCATTGATAGGCCCGCTTGTAGTCGCCCTCGTGGTGTTCAAAAAGGGCAGCGAGAAGAAGCTTGCCAGGATTGGCGTAAGGGACTCAAAACTGCTGAACACGAAGAGGAGGGAGGAGCTCTATAAAATTATCAATAGCTTGGCAATAGATACGAAGGTCGCCAAGATAGATCCGATCCAGATAAACGAGGTAATGAAAAACAAGATTTCCCTTAATGAACTGGAGGCGATGCATTTTTCCAGGCTCTTCGACAAGCTACAGACGGATGTCGACCTCATGTACTTAGACTCTCCAGATGTCATAGAGGAAAAATTCGGGGTAAGGGTAAATATGCTCACCGTAAAACCCACAAGGGTCGCGGGGATAAAGTCTGCCGTGCAGAAAGGTGTGAAATACACAAAAATAATATCCGAACACAAGGCAGATACGAAGTATGCTATTGTTTCTGCGGCGAGCATAATAGCGAAAGTCACAAGAGACAGGGAGATGAAAAAGATAGAGAAAAAATTAGGGATAGATTTGGGGTCGGGGTATCCATCTGATATTTACACCACCGATGCTGTAAGAAAGCACATGAAAAGCGGCATACTCAAGGATTACATAAGGGAGAGATGGGCAACGATGGACAGGATAAGGCAGACCCGATTGACAACATTCGGTTTCAGGTCGTTGGATACCGAACTGTAAAATTATGCTTTTATTGTTGAATGGGTCTGTGGCGCAACTTGGATAGCGCACCTGGCTTCGGACCAGGGGGTTGCGGGTTCAAAATACAGTACCGGATTCCCAGTACTTATGAAATTCCCGCCAGATCCGTCCATTTATGCTATACCGATTGCACCGTCCCGAAGGTCACACTGGGCATGACACCGTTAGGAGGATATTCTGATGAATAATAATTAACTTGAGAATTTGACAACATCCCGTCGTACCCAGGCCCACCCCAATTAGTATAATCCCATTCTATCCGGGTTGTACCGATATTATATAAAGTTCCGCCATACCACGTAGCCCCTTCAGGGAACCACTCGTTTATTACTTGTGAGGGATTTGAAGAACCACCAAGCCACGATTCAAAATTGGTAGTTGTTGGTGCGGTGTTATACCCAAAAGCACCACCATCATCTATAAGTACCGAAAATGTAGTTGCTGAACTTTCTTCCACCCAACCTAATGCTTTTATCGCAGAAATCCCTGAACAACCATTAGATACAGGAGGATTAGGATATCCAGCACCACCAGTATAACCACATTGATAGTTAAATTCAACATAATTTTGATTGCCCCCATTTACGTTCTGTGTAGTTCCATATAGGCCAGATTGTGTTGGGTTGCTGTTTGTTGCGGTAGGATTGGCACATATCGGAATTACGGCACCATTATACATGGTAGCTTGGTAAAGATCTGCTTCAGGGATAAAACAACCAGTGGTTATTCCAGAGGTATAGTATACTTGATAAAGTAATCCGTTATTCATTATTTTATTTACATTATTGTACTCACCGTAAACAGGACTCTGTTGTGGCGCCTCGCCTGCATAATTACCATCGTAGTTCAGCGTGTTCGCCCCGAATGACATGTTGACGGAGAGGGTTGAACTCGCGGCTACCCCCTGCGGAAGCTTTACCCAGAATATCGAACTTGACGAAGCAGAGGTACATCCGGTTTCGCACCAGCTGTATAGTTCTGTGGATCCTGAAAAGAATCGTATGTTGCCGAGATCAGAAGCTTCATAAGAAGAATATGTCGACGGATTAAACTCTATGGCGGTTTGGAACGGTGAAGAGGTAGGGATAGACTGCAGGTTCGTTATGGTTAGGGGGACAAATGCAACCGGGGTGAACGTGAGAGGGCCGCTTGAGGTGGATATCTTGCTTATCACCGTGCCTTTTACGATCTTGGAATACCCAGATAAAGTATCGGTATAATTTATCATCACATACCCGCTGAATATGTCACCTATTTTCCCGGAAAATGCCGAAGTTCCAGAATAACATGTCGCGGTCAGGTTGGTTTGCGCCCCTATGGGAAGATCAATCGTTGGGAAAATGCTTGCCATTACTATGTTGCTAGAATTCGTGTTGCAACCTATTGCCGTTATCACTATTGGGTTTTGGGTTTCCTGTTTTATGGACAATGCAAGGTTCCCGTTTGCGGACACAAAGCCGTTTAAGCAGATGAAATTGGATGGGAAGATACATTCGTTATTCACTATCCCACCCTGGTTGAAAAGCCCAAGGTAGAAGAGCGATGCGAGCGCGAGGGCAATTATAAGCAGGGCCCAACCATACGTGGTCAGATATTCCATTGCGCTCTGCGATTTGTACATAATCATTTTCATTACCAAACAAATCCATCCATATGGAAACAAATGCCTATTTGCGATACTTATTGGAGTATAATCGGAAGCAAGATTTTAAAAGATGATGCATAAATAATCAACTATGCAGACAAAATACGTTGTTGTCATCGGATCCTTGCTTAGCGGAATAGGGAAGGGAGTGGTAACTGCATCCATAACGAAGATACTCGGCATGTATGGATACAATGCGATGCCGTTGAAGTTTGACGGATATCTTAATTACGACTGCGGAACGATGAACCCGTACAGGCACGGGGAGGTATTCGTTCTGGAGGATGGAAGCGAAGTGGATATGGATTTCGGTGAATACGAAAGATTTATCGATAGAGACTTCAACAACGCCTTTTCGTTGACAGGAGGGAAGGTATTCAGCGAGATAATCTCCAATGAAAGGAAGGGCAAGTTCTTAGGGAGGGATGTGCAGATCATACCGCACGTGACCGACTTCATTATAGACAGGGTAGAGAAAACCGCGGAAGACAACAAACTCGAAGTGATGGTTATCGAAGTAGGGGGAACGGTAGGAGATATAGAGAACAGCTACTTTGTGGAGGCGATGAGGCAATTGGCGCTTAAAAGGAAGGTAGTGTTCGTAAATACGACGTTTGTCCCGGAGCTGGAAACAGTGGGGGAACAAAAAACAAAACCCACGCAGATTGCCATGAGGGGATTGATGCAGGCGGGGATACAGCCGAATTTCATCGTATGCAGAAGCAAAAACAAACTTACCGCGGAAACGAGGAACAAGATAGCATATTTTGCCAACCTGCCGAAAGAGGCGATAATAGACGACCACGACCTTGAAAATATATATAAGATACCGCTGGATTTCATAAGGCAGGGATTCGATAAACTAATCCTGTCGGCGCTAGAACTGGATAGCGGCAGGATAAACAAAGAAGAACTTGAATCATGGGATTCAAACTCCAAGGCTATTAATGCTGGAAATGACATATTGAACATCGCAATCGTAGGAAAATACATGAGCCTGCACGATTCGTACAAAAGTGTGAAAGAAGCAATAGTGCATTCGGCGGCATCCAACAATGTAAAGGTAAACCTCAACTGGATAGAATCAGAGGAGCTTGAAGGCGAAGGTGAAAGCAGGATAAGAGAGACGCTAGGGACAAATGACGGAATAATAGTCCCTGGCGGGTTCGGCGGCAGGGGGATAGAAGGGATGATAAACACCGTCAGGTATTGCAGGGAGAATGGGGTACCTTACCTTGGCCTGTGCCTCGGCATGCAGGTAATGGCAATCGAGTTCGCAAGGAACGTATGCAACATAGAGGGATCAAATTCGGCTGAATTCGACAAAGGGGCGGAAAACAAAATAATAGTGTTGATGGACGACCAGAAGAAAGTAATAGATAAGGGAGGGACCATGAGGCTCGGATCGTTTCCGGCGAAGATTAAAGAGGGGACAGAGGCTTACAAGGCGTACGGCAGCCAGCTGGCACATGAAAGACACAGGCACAGGTACGAATTTAACAATGACTATAGGGAGGCATTCGAAAACAAGGGAATGGTTGTAAGCGGAACGAGTCCCGACGGAAAGCTTGTAGAGATGTTGGAATGGAAAGGGCAATTTGGGATAGGAACCCAGGCACATCCGGAGCTGAAATCAAGGCTCGTGCGTCCTGCGCCGTTATTTAACAGATTCATCCACGAATCTCGTAGCTTTCACCTAAGACGAAAAGATAGAGACATAATATAGGAATATTTTCATAACGTTGCTTACGAGCGGTATCCCGTCGGCTGCTTTGTTTATATTATCTATGTCTGATTGGGTCACGGCATGCAGAACCCCAAGCATTACGGGATATATCAATACCTCAGCGAACGCCGAAAGGATTAACATCAGGATATAATTATTACTTGAAAGCAGCATTATTACCAATAGTAATGGGATAACGGCCATATTCGCCGCCAACACGCGCAAATGCTTCCTTATGTTTATCCTCACATTGAAATCCCTTATTATTTTCCTTAAGTACATTATGTCTATCAATATTGATGATATGAAGAACTGGATGACCACCAATCCGACACCTTTGAATGACGGTATCAACAGAGGTATTGAAAGCATCTCCACCAAAAATATCACAGTGGTGTATTTCAGCATGTCCCTCACCTTGTTGGCGCTTATGAGCAGTGATCCGGCATAGTACCCAAAAAACCCTACCAAAAGGCCCAGGACAGAAAGGCGGATATAGAGAGGTGCAAGGGTGTAAACTCCGCCGAATACGGTATATGAGAACTGTTTGGAGAATACTGCAATGTAAAACAGGATAGGTATGACGAAGAGGAACGCCACATATACCATATAGTTGTAAAGCTCAGATATTCCCTTGTTATTTTTTAGCCTTGAGAGGGCCGTCGAAAACATGGATATTGACGCAAGATATATCGAGCCGGTCACAAGATCCAGTAAAACGCTCATTTTGGATGCAAGCCCGAAATTTCCCGCAACAAGAGGAACTGCATATATGCCAAGCACCATGAGGGCAAAATTATTAGAGATAGACATAAGGACATTCGAGACGGCGAGAGGTATCGAAAATTCCAATAATCTGCGTATCTCCGCTAAAGAAATTGTGGGAGCCACTGGTATTTTCAACCGGAAAAGGACAATGGCAGAAACAAGGATGAACCCTGTTATGAATCCGATAAGCAAACCCAGGATAGGGGCAGCCGCTTCAAAACCCAGCAAGGCGAATGATATGCTAGCGAGGGATTGGACTAGCGACTGGACTACCGCGGCAACCGTCAGGTACTGGCTATTTCCGAAACCGATAAGCGAAGAATAGGATGCATCGAACAGCATCCCTGCCAATATCGTAAGAGACGCTATTTCGAGCAGGTAGGAATAAGAGCCGGAATGCAGTATCGTCCGGGACATAAGGGGGCTTGACGCAACCATTATGATTGTTATGACAAGCCCTAGGGCAAATATAGTGACCATGGAATTAAACCATAGCTTGCCCGCACCTTTTCTGTCGTTCCTGCCGATACGCTCCGAGATGAACTTGTTTAGAGCTGTTGATATGCCAAAATTCCCTGCAGCCCCGAAAAAGCCGACGACACCCATGGAAAGGGTATAGATGCCGTAAACGCTGGGGCCGAGTATCCTTGCAACCACAATCAAGGAGATGCCAAGCAACACTATGGAAAGGAACCTGCCCATCAACAGGAAACTTGCGGTGTTAGCTGCCTTTTTCCCGATCTTGGAAAGATTTCCCCTTTTGTTATTCGCCATTTTCCACGCCCTGCCGCATGCCAATTACAAAACTATCTGTAATATGCATTATGTTCTTTTTATATGAATGCCCTGCCAAACCAGGAAGCCAGCTAGATAGAAGCCGGAACAACGCCCGGAAAGAAGCGGCCATATCGTTCAAGCCAAAACCGGTTAACAGAAGAGGGTTTTGGGTTAGAGGTATATTATTATTTCTATCAGGACACATTATATTCATTGCCCTTCGTTGTTTTAGCCGGAACAACACATAAATCAATAGGTTTCCGAATTAATTGTTTTTGGGATGATGAACCCGTAGTATAAAAAATTAAAAATGAGTAGATGGCTGTTTGGATAATAATACCAGCATATAACGAGGCGAAAAGAATAAAGGCCACGCTTGACGACTATGGCAGCCTTGCGAGCAGGACCGGAGAAGAAATTAGGATTATTGTTGTCTCCGAAAGCAGAGACAGGACAAACAGCATCGTCTCGAACTATTCAAAAAAACACCATAATGTAACGCTCATAACATCTAAGGCAAGATTAGGGAAGGGAGGTGCGGTGCGCAAAGGATTTGAAATGGCATGCAAAAAAGCAAATAAAAAGGATATTGTGGGTTTTGTGGATGCCGATGATGCGATAGAATCGGCAGAGTCGCTGAAACTCATAAGACACCTTGAAAAGCCAGGGATATCGGGGGCAATCGGATCAAGATACATGCGCGAAAGCAAGATAAAGGGGGACATACCACTGAAAAGGATTATACCTAGCAGGATATACAACCTGCTGGTAAGGGTTCTCTTCGGGCTGAAATACAAAGATACCCAATGCGGATCCAAATTCTTCAAGAAAACGGCCCTGTGCAGCGTGGTTGGAAAGATGGTGTTAAGCGACATGAGCTTTGATGTTAACATTCTTTATGCTTTATGGAATAAAGGATACAGGGTTGAAGAGGTACCTATAGTGTACGATGCCACATCCCCAGACACGACAGTTGTACTGGGCTGGCAAATGGTACAGATGTTTGTTACAATAGTCGGCTATAGGATATCGATCACACGTATCGGGAAATCAATACCTGTAACATTAAAATCCAGGGTATATGGCATCTTTAGGAAATAGCAGGTTGTTTTATGGAAACGGAGCGTATATTTGGCGGAGGAAGCGAGGCAAGAACCAACGAAAACATAGGGAGAAGGATCTCTTCGGCTCTCGAAAATTATGGATCGGCATTCCTGGTATATCTAGCACTTGCCCTGCTTATGTTCATGCAGATAACATTGCATATAACGAATGTAGCAAATGGCAGCGGAGGGGATGTCTTCCAAAACCTGTGGGACATATGGTGGGTGCGTTATGCATTGCTCAACCTGCATACGGGGATATTCAATACAACGCTCATCTTTTGGCCCATAGGCACTAATCTGATATACCAAGCGTTCTCCCCGATAGGCAGCCTTTTGTCGATACCATTTCAGGCGGTAAGCGTGCCATTCGCATTCAACGTAATGTTCTTCCTGGGATTTGCGCTATCCGGAATTACAATGTACATATTAGCCGAGTACCTGACAAAGAACAGGTATGCGGCGTTCCTTGCTGGGATATTCTTCGCTTTCAGCTCATTTCATATTGCACAGTCATTTGGCAGGATAAACCTCATAAATATCGAGTGGGTGCCGCTTGCGGTTTACTTTTTCTTAAGGATAATCAGGGAAGACAGAGGGCACTGGTACTATGACTCCCTAGGGCTTGGAATATCTTTCATGCTCGTCTCCTTCATGGGCGACTTTGAGCAATCCATAATGGTAATGCTGCTGCTGGTTATGATGACTGTAATTATGGCAATCGATAACAGCACAAGGGGGAAGATCCTTAATAAAAGATTTTTCCTCGCCATTTTCGCATCTATTGCAGTGGCGTTTATAACAGGGATATGGGGATTTCTTCCGTTGGTATACACATTGGCTCACGGTGGAGTCGCCGCTGCCAACAGCCTGAACAACATACAGCATAACGAGATATGGAGCGATAACATCGTCTCGTTCCTGGTACCCAGCTACTTTGACGGGATATTCAACGGCATCTCAAAATATTACTATAATGTCATATACGCACCAGACGTCACGGAAAGGGTATCGTACATAGGATACACGGTCATTGCACTCATAATATACGGCATGTACAGAAACAACAACGAGGACATAAAAATATGGGGAATTGTTGGAATAATATTCGTATTGCTGGCACTGGGGCCGTACGTCCAAATATGGTCCGACATAACCAGCATACCAAGCTTATTTTACATATATCACCTCATACCGGTGATAAACATTATACGGGAGCCGGGAAGGTTCGATTTGATAGTTACCATGGCGACTTCGATAATGGCTGCGTTTGGGGCAAAGGCAGTTATGGAAAGAGCAGGAAAAACCAAACTAAATAATAAATACGTGATTACTGCCGTCATAATGGGGTTGTTTCTTATAGAGAGCAATGGAGTGGCATTGAACCATACGTTGGCGAGTTCAATATCAACAAAAATAACCGTACCGAACGTATATACCCAGTTAGGAAACCTCAACGGCAACTTCTCAGTATTACCGCTCCCTGTGCTTCCTGCGCCAACTTCCGCGCAGCCGGAACTATACCCAGCGGAGGAGATGTACTATACTTCAGTAAGCCATAAACCGATTATAGGAGGATACGCAGGAAGGGAATCGACAAAGGACCTGCTTTCGATATACAACATACCATTGGCAATACAGACATACAACCTCCAGACTTCAGGAAATTTCTCTTACCAGTCCCCGATTGATGAAAATACCACAAATATGACCCTGATGACATTATACAACTATAATACAGGATTTGTTGTACTCGAAAAAGGGGCGTTCAATAACCAGACCCTTGGGACCCTTACAGCACAACTATATGGCATTTTTGGAACTCCAGTCTATAATGGAAACAATACAACCGCATTTCAAACGTCAAATGCGATAAGCAGGTCGCTGTACAGGAGCTTTGTCTCTTACCCATTGCAACCAGGATGGAACGAGTCGTATACCGTATACAACGGCAGCGTGGTAGACTTATGGGTTCCATTTAACGGAGGCAGGGTGTTGGTTTTTGCACCATATAAGAACAGCACAGGCATACCGACAAACTCCAGTTACGTCAATGCAACTGTGAGCTTCGAAGCCATATCCGGGGGCAACTCCACACTAAATATAGGCATCGGATCTGGAAGCAGCATTTCTCGGGTAGCGGCATTTAACGTGACTGACGTGATGAAAGAATATACCACCACGCTAAGGATGAAATCCGGCCCGGCAGGAAACGAATTGTTTTTTATACCTTCGGCGTCGAGCCAATTACAACAAACCCAAGTCATAGGAATAAGGAATATAACGATATCAGGTTGATTATGGTGCCTGCATGAATAACCCGATACAGATAATAGTGGATCAGAGGGAACGCAACAGGGAAATAATAGAAGGCTTGAAGGAAGAGAACCTTATGGTAAAAATCGCGACGCTGGGGGTGGGAGACTATGCCATATCTGACAGGCTATGCATAGAGAGGAAAACGGTAGGTGATTTTGAAAGTTCCATAGTGGATGGCAGGTTGTTCGAGCAAGCAGAAAGGATAAAAGAGGCATACAGTAGCCCCATAATGTTGATAGAGGGGCAGTTTTCAAACCTGCGCCTCGGAAGAAAGGCCGTTGTAGGGGCCATCGTGTCTCTTTACGTAAATTACGGGATTGAAGTCATAAGATCTGAGGGAAAAGCGGAGACGGTTGAGATAATATCTTCAATAGCAAGACATGAGAACGAAGGGAAAAGGGGAGAACCATCACTTAAGAATGGCATTAAGGCAAATACCACCAAACAGCTCCAGCTAAGGATTATAGGGAATCTTCCAGGGGTTGGTCCGCTCATTTCCGCATCAATGTTGAGACATTTCGGAAGTATAAGATCGATAGCAAATTCGAGCAAGGAGGAATTGACAATGGTCGATAAGCTGGGTAATAAAAAGGCGGAAAAAATATACAACGTAATCAATGAAGCATTCGTTGAAGGATAAACCTATTTGGTAGTTAGTTGTTTGCAATATCCCACCAAGTAAACAGTGTGGGCTCCCTCTGCGTTCATTTAAGCCCAGAAATGGCGATGTCCTGCATCATTGATGCGTTTACTGGCCCATTTTTTGAACCAAGAGCGATACGTTCCACCTTTATTTCCTGCGAAACTACAAGATATCGCGATATCATACTGTAAGCTTTTTTAGAATTTGAGAATATAATGAAATCGTTGTTCGTTTTTGCACCAGCAATAGATATGGCTTCTCCTATCTGCCTCGTAAAGGAGACATAGAGCAGCATTTCCATGCTGACGCTCTTGGAATTGTTCCTACCATCCCTAAATGATGCAATGGCATTCAGATATGATGCTACCAAATGCATCTTGCCCCTTACGGCCGAAGGATCGAATAATTGGAGGACATAACCTTTTCTTCTGTTTATGGAAGACACCTTATCCAGTAAGAAAGGCATATCCCTATCTGAGGAGGCATGTTTGATGGTAAAATCAGACATATGTACCTTTAAGGGCCAGTACGCTTCGATGTTGTTATGATTATGCATAAGATCCCCACAAACCCCAAAACGCATTGCCATAGTAATGAACATGGGGGCAGGTCAACCGAACCATGGGCTTTCCAGATTCTAGGAGATATGGCATTTTCCCACCAATTAGACCGCATCATTTAATTTGGCAGCCACCCTTTTATGACGCTCTTCTCGACATAAAGATATTGTAAACCCAATCCCGGTCTGATACGACAACTGCCCAAACCCGGAGGTATAGATTTGCCATTGGGAGGTATTTTGTCTCATACATATTGTCAAGGTGTGCAGGGGGTGAGATTTGAACTCACGAAGGCGCTAAGCCACAGGATCTTAAGTCCTGCGCATTTTTCTGTGGCCAGACATCGCCAGACCAGACTCTGCCACCCCTGCCCCGACATGTAAGCGATTCATGCATACATAGAAGGCCCGGTGTCATCAAGGGCTTTCTTGTAGTTTTCATGGGTATCTTTACTTTTCTTCAGAAGTTCTTTTATTTTCGATTCTACAAGTTTTGCCTCTTTATCCAAATCTTCAACATCGATATTGAGATTCATCAACTTATTTAGAGCGTTTATGGCAAGCTCAGCGTATATTGGATCTATCACATTCTGATCGACAGGAACCAATATATTTAGGGCAGACAACTTGTCCTCCTGGGATCTGAGCATAAGCATGGATCCCACCCCTGCAGAAACCCCCTCTAAGATGGGCTCCATGCCTAATTTTTTAACGTCTTCGGAAACACCCTTATCGGAAGTTATGGCAAAAATTGTCTTGTTTTCCTGCTGCTGGGATGGAAATCCCCCAATCCCTACTACCATAACCATGTTATTTGCATTTATAAACTCGTATATCTTCTTGCTCAGTTCATGGATTAACGATATAGGGATTGCAAATTCTGCGAAGATGGAAACGATCTTCGGCTCTGCACTGAAATAGATGCGCATGGGTGGCATCGGGTTTCCGTCGTGTATGGAGACTATAGGGGGAAAGTCGTCGCTCTCTATATAGCCAACATATTCCATCTTCAGCTTGTCGATTATATAGCTCACAGCCATAGGACCGACAAGACCAACCCCAGGAAAACCTTCTATAAACGTACTTTTATCCATATTGACTTTCTTTACCATCCGTATATCTATCATTTTATCACGCAGCACAAATTAATTTTTAGGATAATTTATAATAATTGATTTGTTAACAAATGAAAATATCGTGTTTCGCATATAAGTATGTTCTCTTGTCAGGGTATTATAGAACTGCCAAAATGGAGAGTTAATCATAGCAATCACAGAGAGTATGATTATACATTAATGACGATAAATCGACGATAAATATTTAAACATAAGTGGAGTGTAGTTATTTGTGATATTATGGCTGAAAAAGTCAGTGGGGAAAAAGTAGAGAGAGAGAGCGGGTACCTTTACTATCTTGGTAAGGATGGGTTCGTCTGGAGAACTCCGATGAGGTCGAACACAAGAGGAAGAAAATCCAAGGTAGGGAATGAAAAAGTTAGGAGAGAGGAGGGATTCCTTTACTTCATTGACAGCAAGGGGTATGTTGCGAGAGCAAAAATGAACAGGAGGGGAAGGGGTAAGAAGGGCCGGTAATCCCCCTTACCGTTAACGGGAGGTCACCCAAACCCAACAGGATTGGGTGGCTTGAAACCTTTTCCTTGAAAATTTATACCTGTTACGTATTTTGTATTGTCCCCTACCTGGAGTTGTAATGCCACTAGTATACCTTTATTTTATTCCCTACTTTTAGACCGTATTCCCTTATGAACCCGTGTCTTGCCTCTATTATGTACTTGGCGTCTGAAGAAGGAGTAAATACCCTGCACCGAAAGGATTTGCATGGCCTTGCATTACTGACGTAATCGATAATTGTTCCAGAAGAATCGGCCCACAATACGTCTATGGAAAAAAACATATTTCGCATCCATATCCCGTGTCTCGCAGGATATGAAAAGATGAAAAGCATGCACTCCCCACCCTCTAAGTTTTTTACATACATAAGTCCCAAAAGCCGTTTTATGAAGGAATCCGCAATAATCGCCTTGACGACACGACCTCCCACCCTTATGCGTCCTGTCTTGTATTTCTGACAGCTTTTAAACAGCTTCAAGAGAAACATGGAGGGCCCTTATTGCGTTACGGATATGCTTTGCTCATGCATGAACTGCTGAAGATAGAATTTGCTTCCTGTGCCTTTCCCGGTGAGTCCGCTGCCCTTCCACCCCACAAATGTATGCAGACCAACCATAGCACCGGTTGTTGCGCTAATACGCCTATTTACATATATTGTACCGGCTTCTATACCATCGGTAAATTCGCGTATTTCTTTTTTGTTCTTGCTATATAATCCTGCCGTGAGCCCGTACTCCGTGCCGTTCGCTTTCTGCAAAGCTTCGCCGATGGTTTTGAATGTGTCAATAAGGAGTATTGGCACGAACAACTCCTTCGAAAAAAGCTTGTTGTCATGTTTCAAATCAGCTATTGTGGGTTCGACATAAAATCCCGATTCTTGGGAAACCACCCTTTCCCCTCCATAAAGTATCCTCCCTGACTTCTTTATCTCTTCTACAGAGTCGACATATACCTTGTAAGCATTCTCACTTATAAGGGGTCCGGTATAAAATCGTTTTTCCAAAGGATTTCCAACCTGCATGTTCCTTGTTTTTTCTATGAGTTTGCTTATGAATATGTCTTTCACAGATTCATGGACGTATACCCTTGATAATGCGCTGCATTTTTGACCTGAAAAACCAAATGCCGCACTGGCAACACCTGTCGCCGCATCGTCAATATTTGCGTATTTTGATACTATTGCCGGATTCTTCCCGCCCATTTCCACAACAAAGACCTTCTGGTGACCAGCAGCATATGTCTTTGATATCATGCCCAATCCAACCCCCTTTGAACCAGTAAATGCTATACCGCTTACATCGGGATTCGATACCAGTTCATCTCCGACTTCGGATCCAGGCCCGGTCAAGTAATTGAAAACCCCGTCTGGGACCCCGGCCAGTTTAAGCAGGCTGTAGATTTTATACCCGGTGAGCATTGACATGTTGTCAGTGGAAGAGGGTTTGAATACCACAGTATTCCCAGTTATCATTGCGCCGACGCTCATCCCGACAGAAATGGATATGGGGAAATTGAAGGGGGCTATTATTCCGAATACGCCATATGGCTTCATTTCTATGATTACCTTCTCCATGTCTGAAGGGGCGCCTTGAAACCCAGCACTAACGGTAACAGAACTCTGGGGCATCTTTGTCTTACGCGAGAACCCCTTATTAGATAGAATTTCCACAGAATAGTACCTCATGAAGTCTATTGCCTCATCAACTTCGCCCATTGATTCATAGCGGGACTTGGCATTCTCATAACTGAGTATCGCAGCCAACTCGAACTTGTTCTTCGAAAACAAAGCCGCAGCATCCAGGAATATCTTCGCCCTTTCCTTATAACCTGTTTGTTTCCATTTTGCGAACGCTTTCTTCGCCTCGGCCACGGCAGCCTTTGCATGTTCCCTTGTCCCTTTTTGGAAATAACCAATAATGGTCCCGTTTATTGGAGAACGCTCTGAAAGCAATTCAGTGGAGAAAACCTCTTGTCCACCTATGAATAATGGGTGCTTTGCACCGAACTCTGACTTTACTTTCTTTACTGCGCTATCGAATAGATTGTCAAATTCCGATTCCTTTCCAGACTCCATGAACTTCTTGTAGGTAAATTCATTTTCAAATATTATCTTTTCCATAGTTATCAAACCCGGGTATTTATCAATATTAAGGAATACCTTTAAACTATTTATTATGTTATGGTATGGATCCGATTGCCACACTGGCATAAAGTGCCGAACATAACCTGTAGCTGCTATCGGATTTTACTGCATAATGTTTAAATATCTCTTTGAAAAATTATAACTCAGTTATAAAAGGTGCCATAATGCAAGCGATAGAGGAACACATAACGCTGGAAGATGGCAACTATTCTGAGGATTATGGATTTAGCGAATCGACGGACAATTACGCATTCATCACAGATAAAGGCATAAATGAGGATGTAGTTAGAGAGATATCGAAACAGAAGGGCGAACCGGAATGGCTTCTGGATATGAGATTAAACGCCTATAGGGTATTTGAGGGTAAAAAAACCCCAGGATGGGGGGCCGAACTGGATAAAATCGACTTTAACGATATATATTACTATTTGAGACCGAGCAAAAAACCAAAGAGCAACAGTTGGGACGAGGTCCCAGAAGAGATAAAAAGGACATTCGACAGGCTGGGTATCCCGGAAGCCGAAAGGAAGTTCTTCGGAGGGGCCGAGATACAGTACGATTCCGAGGTCGTATATTCGAGTGTAAAGACTGATCTTGAAAAACAAGGAGTCATATTTATAAGCACCGATGAAGCTGTCAAAAAACACCCAGAGATGTTAAGAAAATACTTCGGAAAGGTTGTGCCGCCGTCAGACAACAAATTCGCCGCATTGAATACGGCAGTTTGGAGCGGTGGCAGTTTTATATACGTGCCGAAGGACATCAAGGTCTCAATGCCTTTACAAGCGTATTTTAGGATAAATGCAGAGAAGGCAGGACAATTTGAACGGACATTGATAATAGCTGACGAGGGGAGTGAAGTAACATATATAGAAGGATGCACTGCTCCGATATATTTAAGTTCGTCGCTCCATGCTGCGGTTGTTGAGATAGTTGCGATGAAAGGTGCCCATGTTAGATATGTAACAGTTCAAAATTGGTCTAAAAACGTATATAACCTAGTTACGCAGAGGGCATTCGCATACGAGAACGCACATATGGAATGGATAGATGCGAATATCGGTAGCATGACAAATATGAAATACCCAAGCGTATATTTGAAAGGGGAGGGGGCGAGGGGAGAGGTGCTTTCTATAGCCATTGCAGGGAAGGGACAGATACAGGATACGGGGGGGAAGATATACCACCTTGCAAACAACACAACATCGAGAATAGTATCTAAAAGCGTTTCTAAGGACAGCGGAATAACTACGTATAGAGGGTTGTTGTACGTGGATGAAAATGCTTCTAACGTAAAATCGTCTGTTCGGTGTGATGCCTTGTTGCTGGACGAAAACGCACGGACAAATACCTATCCGTATAACGAAGTGAGGGCAAACGATGCAAAGGTGAGCCATGAGGCCACCCTGGGCAGGTTGGGGGAGGATCAGCTATTTTACCTTATGTCCAGGGGATTGTCAGAGGATGATTCCGTGGCAACGATAGTTCTTGGCTTCATAGATCCGCTAGTCAAGGTACTGCCACTCGAATATTCTGTAGAACTTAAGAGATTGATAAAGCTTGACACATCTAATTCAATAGGCTAGCCATACGCATGGTTTTTACATGGATTACAATAAATACAAGAATGAATCAAAAGCACAGTTCTTGGATTCCTGTCAGGAAAGCAATAGTATATATAAGAGGCACTTTTTAGACATGGGGGAGGAAGTTAATGCCGCAATAAGTTTCGCGGACATAAAAGAGAGTAAACACGCAATAGGATCAAAGGCAAACAACGGTTTCGACGCCGTCATAACAGATGGCGATTTAACATATAACAATACCGAGGCCATATCAGTCGATGACATCGCAGAGATGAAGGATGGGTTTTACGAGAAAATGCTTTTATCCGGAAAGGGAAATAAACTTATCTCTATGATTAATGCATTTTCCAGAAAAGTCATAACTATAGAGGTACCAAGCAGAAAACATGCGGACCTTAAGGTGCTCTTCGAAAATCACAAGATGTTTAGTGCCGCAGTGATGATGATAAAGCTTAACGAAGGGTCATCCATAGACATATTTGAACTGCACCAATCAAAAAGCGCAGCGGGGTCGGTTATTTCTATTGCACACGTGATAGAGGTCGGAGAACATGCTGGAGGTGAAATAAACATATTACATAATGAAGAAATGCACACAAACATAATATCGCTTTTCGATTGTTCCGTTGGGAAAAAGGGGTCAATAAAAGCGAACCTCGCATATGTTGGCGGATCGAAAACCATATCGAGAAACAACATTAAAACACCTGGAGAAGATTCAAACACACAGATAAATGAGGTTGTTGTCGGTTCGGGTCAGCAAAAATTCGACATATATACATATATGGAAAATACGCAGGCGAGAACATCGTGTTGCTCCGATGCCAGAGCAATAATGGCAGAAAACAGCAGGTGTTACATAAAGGGGTTTGCCAAGGTCCTAAAAGGGGCAAAAAAGTCAAAATCGCACATAAAGGAATATGGGATCATATTAGATAGGGGAGCGCACATTGATATGATACCGGATATGTCGATTGAGGAGAGCGATGTAGATGCCACACATCTTGGCCAAACAGCCCCGATAAGCGAGGAGATGCTATTTTACATAATGAGCAAAGGATTAAACAAAACAACCGCACAGGGATTGGTGGCAGAAGAATACTCTTCAGGGATATTATCGAATATTAAAGACGCCGAAATAAGAAAAATAATTGCTGGACCCATACGCAGAAAGATTTATAGGGCATTAGAGAGCGATGTTGAAAAAAGCCAACAGGGGTGATTTGATTAACAGAATGCACGATAAGATTGTAAAGGAGCTATTGCCGGCAGTAAAGCTAAAGGTTAGCAAAGAGATGGCAAGAAACCACAACCTAACGCAAACCGAGATAGCGGACATGATAGGTATTACACAGGCCGCGATTAGCAAGTACATCAATGGCAAGTATTCTAAAAAATTGCAGTATATGGAGTCAAAAGTCAGCAACAGAGAAATAGCACGACTTGCCAGCGAAATCATAACCGGAGATGAAATAAAAGCACAAAAAAGGATATGCGGAATATGTTATGAAAATTTCCATACGGATTGCACAATCAAAAAATAAGGTGTTACGATGATGCTAGAAATAAAAAACTTAGAGGCAGAAATGGGGGAAAATAAAATATTAAAGGGGCTGAATTTGGAAGTCAACGAGAAGGAGATGCATGTTATAATGGGCCCGAATGGTTCGGGAAAAACCACCCTTACAAAGGCAATTATGGGCCACCCATCATTAAAGGTAACCGGAGGGGACATTTTAATCGATAAAAAGAGCATCAAAGGTCTTCCGCCAGATGAAAGGGCACGCCTGGGTTTGTTTTTGCAGTTCCAAAATCCAATAGAAATAGAAGGTGCAGGATTTATAACATTTATACGCACTGCCAAAGATGCTAGAAATGGAGGCCTCACGGACGTTAAAGGACTAATAAGCAGGATTAAGGAATATTCGAAAGAGCTGGGGATAGAGGATAAAATATTGGAACGGGGCATAAATCAAGGATTTTCAGGAGGGGAAAAGAAAAAAAGCGAAATTTTGCAAATGGCGTTGCTTGAACCAAAAATATCAATCCTTGATGAACCTGATTCGGGGCTTGATATTGACTCGTTAAAAATCGTCGCGGGATTCATAAACAGGAGATTTGAAGAGACCGAAGGGGGATTTATCATAATAACGCATTACAATAGAATGTTGGCATACATAAAACCAAAATTTGTCCACATAATGATGGATGGAAAGATAGTCGCATCAGGAGGACCAGAATTAATAGAGAGGGTAGAAAGGGATGGTTATGATTCTTTTAAGGTATAGACATGACGGAATATAACGTTGAACGGATTAGGGAGGACTTCCCAATACTGAAAAGCAAGATGAATGGGCACCTACTGGCATATTTGGACAATGCCGCCACTTCCCAAAGACCTAATCAGGTAATCGATAGTGTGACGAGTTTTTATAGAGAATATAATGCAAATGTCCACAGGGGAATATATTCAATATCAGAAAGGGCAACAGAAGCATATGAAGAATCAAAACTCAAAGTTTCAAAATTTATCAATAGCGAGTCGATTAAGGAAATAATATACACAAGAAACACTACCGAATCGATAAATCTTGTTGCACTGGGCAAAGGCAGCGAATGCATAGGCAAGGATGACCACATATTGATAACCATGATGGAACATCACAGCAACATAGTGCCATGGCAATTGTTGGCTAAAAGGACAAAAGGGATACTAGATTATGTGGGGTTGGACACTAATGGATCTGGATTGGATATGGAAAACGTCAAGGAAATGTTGGAAAAGGAACCTAAAATCGTCTCAATTTCCCATGTATCAAATATTCTTGGCACAATAAACGACGTCAAAGAGATATCGAAACTTGCACATAAACATGGTGCGTTGGTCGTCGTGGATGGGGCACAATCAGTCCCACACATAAAAATTGATGTAAAGGAGATAAAGTGCGATTTTCTGGCTTTTTCTGGACATAAGATGCTGGCCCCTTCAGGCATAGGCGTACTATATGGAAGGGAGGAAATATTAGAGGAGATGGAACCCGTTATAGGGGGAGGAGATATGATAAGGACCGTTGGGATGCATGACGCCACATGGAATGACCTTCCATGGAAATTTGAAGCAGGCACGCCAAATATAGAGGGAGGGATAGGCATGGGGGCTGCGATTGATTATCTTGGCCGACTAGGCATGGAAAACATAGAAGCATACGAAAGGAAGCTAACAGAACATGCGATTGCCAAAATGAAAAATATACCTGGATTAAGGATATATGGAATAACCGACGGGGCGAACATAGGGAGGATAGGGGTTGTATCCTTTACGATTGAGGGTATACACCCACACGATCTGGCAAGCATTTTAGATAATGACGGAATAGCGATAAGGGCAGGGCATAACTGTGCAATGCCCCTGGTAAGACAGATCCTGAACAATAACGCAGTGGCAAGAATGAGCTTCTATATATACAATACAATAGAGGAGGTAGACAGGGCTGTGGAGTCCCTTGAAAGAGCCGTAGCAATATTCAAGAGACAGGGTGGTTAAATGCCGATGGACCTTTATGCGGAAGAGATCATAGCGCATTATGAACATCCCCACAACAGGGGAAAGATAGATTTGCCAAATCTAAGCACAAGGGAGTATAACCCCGTATGTGGAGATGACATAACGGTATACATCCTGCTGGAGAAAGGACGCATAATTGAAATAAAATTTGAAGGAGACGGATGTGCGATAAGCATGGCCAGTGCAAGCATGGTTACAGATTATGTAAAGGGCAAAACGGTAAAGGATGTTGAAAACATGGATGCTAAAACCATAATAGGGCTCATAGGGGTGGATCCGGGCCCGGCAAGGTTAAAATGCGCAATATTGCCGTTGAAGGCAATAAAAAATGCACTCAAAAAGCTTCCGCCAGACACCACATGATATCAGAGACTCTCTTTTCATCATTAATCAGAAATACCTCGGCTCATCACGTAGTATGGTTCTTTTTATCCACTTTTATGCTTTATGCTAGATAACCAGATAGTACATTGCTGCCAACAAAATTAAAGTGATAGCTATTTTTTTATAAAGATGTTTTTCATTGAAGATCGTCCCGCCTACAAAAATCGTAACAAGTATGTATATACTGTTTCTTACAGGAGATATCAGGCTTACGAATGCCGACGACACTGCCATGTAGTAAGTTATCCTGTATCCGATCGTCAATAATGCTATCACCGGTATGGAGAACCGGTATTGTGAAAGGTTCTTTACCATCTCTCCGAACCCGCCAAACTTGAGTACCATGAATATACTGAGATTGAGGGCTATGAAAGCTTCGACTAATATAAAATAGGTAAATATGTTGATGCCTAAAGTAAACAAGTATTTCATCAGTATGGTCCCAAATGCTGTAAGAAGGGAATCCAACAGGATTATCCAGATGTATTTATTACTGTCAAACGCCTTGTCCCCCGCACTTGTTTTGAATAGCAGAAGATACGTGCATATTATCATTATCCCTATCCCCACATATTGGGTCAGGAAAAGCTGTTCATGAAGCAATGGAAGGGCTAATAACACTACAAATATAGCAGGTATAGAACTGAATATTGGGGATGCAACAGTTATGCTGCCATGCCTGAATACCTTTGCTGTAAGAAGATAGGTAACGGTTGAGACCAAACTTAAGAGGTATACTGCAACAATATCGAATAAAGTAACATGAAAGTTGGCGAAAGGCAGGAAAACGAGCGATATAACCAGTATCACCAGGGAAAATGTTGCACTGTAGACGGTAGCATGATCATGCTTTAACGTATTTTTTTCCAGGATGGTAGCAGTACCCATAAGGAGCGATGAGATCAGCACCAAATAGTACCACTGGACCATAAGATTACCATGAATGTTTACCGCATATTAAATATAGCCCCGACCGGATTTGAACCGATGTATGCGGGTCCAAAGCCCGCAGTCCTTGGCCACTAGACGACGGGGCTATCGCACATACAATAACAATTAACGGATATTTATAAGGTAGGTTAATAGGATTTTGCGAAGTTTACAATATGCTTGGCATCTTTTCCGCAATATACGCACTTTTTACCAGCCCTGTCGTTTTGGGAGTCAAATGGCATGTTCGTAGCCTTTGCACCCGTCTCTTCCTTTATTTTTGCCTCGCAATCGCTAGATCCGCACCAGGGGGCCTGGGCCATGCCCCCTTTATTTGCTATAACGTCTTTTAATCCGTTATAATCGGATACTTTATGTATGTTTTTTTCTAAAAATCGCTTGGCATTCGCATACATGTCGTTATGGATATCGTTGAGAATTTCCGAAAGCTTATCGGGAAGAGAGGACTGTAGAGTGGCCAATTTGGCGCCAGTATCGCGTCTGACAACGACCACTTCGCCTTTCTCTATTTCCCGCGCCCCAATCTCAATCCGTATAGGTACCCCTCTCAACTCCCATTCATGAAATTTCCATCCAGGGGAGTATGAATCCCTATCGTCGATATGGGCCCTGAAATTGCCCTTTAAATCATTGAATAACCGTAAAGAAGTTTCCATAACTATTGGTTTGGTATCATCGTTATATATCGGGATTATAACCAATTGGATTCTTGCCAGTTTTGGTGGAATCACTAACCCCTTATCGTCCCCATGCGTAGCGACCATAACGCCTATCACCCTTGTAGATATTGCGAATGTATTCTGATAGGCATACTTCCTGCTTTCGTCCTTGTCTATAAAGGAGATGTTGAACGCTTTGGAAAATCTTTGCCCATCGTGATGGAAATCGGGACCCTGTACTGCTTTCCCGTCTGGGAGTACGTGTTCAATACTGTAACTTGATTCTGCCCCTGCAAATTTCTCCGTGTCTGTTTTGCGGCCCGGAACGCCGGACAGCGCCAGGTAATCCTTCAATATGCTGACGTACGTTGTAATAATCTCTTGTCGTTCGGCATTGGCTTCTTCTTCGGTGGCAAATATCGTATGGCCTTCATTCCATAGGAATTCTCTCGTTCTGAGAAAGGGGGTAGGGTGCTTGAACTCCCAACGTATGACATTATTCCATTGGTTAAGGCGCATGGGAAGATCCCTCCATGACCTCACCCACTTAGCCACAGAATCATACATTATGACTTCAGAGGTAGGCCTTATAGCCAACCGCTCATCCAATACCGCATCGCCTGTCTGGGTCACCCATGCGACTTCAGGGGAAAAACCGGCTATATGCTCCTTTTCCTTGTTCAGCAGCTTTTCTGGGATTAATAGGGGAAAATATGTATTTGTTATCCCCATTTTCTTGAATTTCTTGTCTGTTTCCCTGCTGATGACCTCCCAGACGAAGTAACTGTCGGGACGCAGCACGATGCATCCAGAAACAGAACTATAGTCTATAAACCCCGTATCTATAAGCACATGGATATACCAATCTGAAAAATTATCGTTTTTCTTTACGGATTCTTCCTTCTTGGACATCTAGACACCTTGATTATTGAATAGGGACAAAAATAACAGATATGCATGCCCGGCTTCCTTGAGCCTCCTTATTGAATACCCGAACCATTTTGGACCGAATGGAACATATACTGAAGTTTTCTCTCCGCTTTCGGCGAGCTCGACGAGATATCTGTTTTGGATCCCGTTCAGCATTGCATAGGTCACATCCCTGGAATATGTCTTGTTTGCTTTTAATGCTTCCAATACCACCTTCTTGTCGTGGGTGGCGATCATGAATCGGCCGGATTTCTTGAATAAATAGTTCATTAATTTGTAATAATTTTTGGTAACTGCCATGCGATTGGGATAGGAGATTTTTTGGTTTTCGGAATATGCCCCCTTCACAAGGCGTATAACTGCCTTTTTCCTCACAAGGACTTTGATGTCTGACTCGCTTCTTCTCAGATAGGCCTGGATGCATATGCCAGTATTCCCGGCCTTGACATTTGACAGATATAGTTTTATCGTCTTGTCTACATATTCAGATTCTTCCATATCCAACCACACAAAGACACCGTAGCGCTTAGCTTTCGTAATGATCTTTTTATAATTGGAATTAAGCACCTTGTCGCTTATCAACATCCCAATTTGTGAGGGTTTTACGGATATCGAAGCTTGGCGGCCGGCAGACTTTATCGATTTCAATATCCGCATGTACATGGCAAGAGAATTGTTGACATCATCGATATTGGTAAAATCCTCCCCGAGGTAATTTATCATCGTTTCTACCCCGACCCTATTGAATTTCTTTGTAATGGAAAGGGAATCTGCAATTGTAGCCCCGGCGATCCATCGCCCGGAAAATATTTTCTCAACCATGTCTCCTATGTCCATCATAACCACCAAACAAACCATAAGTTGCAAGATCCATCTTCAGTTGCATAGAATTTTTGAACACTATGCTCTGGAGACCGGCCTTTTTTGCCCCTTCGACATTTTCTCTCATATTGTCTATAAATAATGTCTCTTCTGCGACAGCATGCATTTTTCTTATAACATATCTATATATTTTAGGATCTGGTTTACGCATTCCGATGTTGCAGGATGCAAATATTTTCCCATCCCACTTTTTATTTACAAAATACCTACGGGTTATATTCAACCTGCTCCTTCCGATGTTGGACAGCATGACAACAGTATACCTCTTCCGTAATTTTTTGATGATGTCTACAACTTCAAAATTTGTCTTCGCCAAATGCTTATAAGCATTGTTCCATTCGAGATGCGAGTGAGGTATGCCTAACCGCGTTGATGCTATATGTTCCATATCGGATTGCCTGAGAGTGCCGAACTCCGACCTTACGATTAGAGGTTCGAAAATCTTCTTTATCTCCGTCTTTTTTATCCCTGTTTTGCCAGACAGGTAATCATAATAGAGCTCTTCCCAAAAGTCGACTATTACGCCCCCAATGTCAAATATGACCAGTTTTATCACACAGGCACCACATGTAACTTTATTAACTATAAAAGATTAATATGAAACAGGACAAATATTGATTATATGAGGGCAATTATTATAGCTTTAGGAGGAAATGCCATCGATAGAACAAGAAGCCTGAATGGGCCAAATGAAAGGATAGGATATAAAAAAATCAAGGACATGGCGAGGATGTTCAAGGATGATCAAGTCAATATAGCATTGACACATGGAAATGGCCCGCAGGTGGGCAATGAACTCATAAGAAACGAATATTCGAATTCTATCGTGCCAGGACACCCCCTGTATCTTATAAATGCAATCACACAGGCAACGATAGGGGCGGAAATAGAGGAAAATTTACGCAGCGGGTTATTGGAATCTGGTTCCGGGAGGGAGGTTGAGACGATAATAACACACGTCATTGTGGACAAAATGAAGGTGAGGGAAAGACCCACTAAACAGATAGGTCCTTTTTACCATAAAGATGATATGGACTGGAAATCGAAAAACAGGAAAGAGTATGTGAGGCAGGGAGATTACTATAGGCGGGTAGTCCCATCACCAAAGCCGGTATCCATAGTCGAGATAGAGGCCATAAGAACGCTGTTCGAAAAGGGGGATGTGGTGATATCCTGCGGGGGAGGCGGGATACCCGTTTATAGAAAAGGCACAGGATATATAGGGGCAGAGGGGGTGATAGATAAGGACCTTGCAACCCAGGTACTTGCAACCTCTTTGGATGCAGAGAGGATGATTATACTTACAGATAAAGAATATGTATATAACGACTTCCCGAAATATGAAAAGCCCATAAAAAAGATACGGGTAGGGGAGATTAAGAGGAGGATAAGAGGCTTTGAGGAGGGGACAATGAAGCCGAAGATAGAGGCATGTGTCAGTTTTCTGGAAAAAGGGGGCAAGGAAGCAGTAATAGGAAGCATGTCGTGCGCTGAAAGCGTGATGGAAGGATTATCTGGAACAAGGATAACGAGATAGCGCTATTATTGCCCGCCATGGTCAGCCTTGCTGCCTGTATTGTATTCACTGGAACCGTGCAGGGAGATGGGTGCAACCGATACCTTGAATCCGCCATCTTCCAGTGCAAGTTTAACCTTCCCCGTATGCGGTTTGGAGACGAGGGCGACCGCAAGCCCGCCTCCTCCGCCTCCGCTCATCTTCGCCCCGAATGCACCGGATTTTTTCGCCAGAGCAACTGCATCGTCAAGCTTTGGGGTTGATACGCCGATCCTGGAAAGCGCAATGTGATTTTTAAGCATAAGTTCCCCAACTTTTTCAACATTTCCGGAGATTATTGCCTCGAGTCCGGAATCAACATAGCGTTCTATCTCGTTAAAAACCTTCTCTGTATTGACCCTGTCGGAATCATAAAGAGAACGCACCTTCGCAACCATTTCGGCCGTACTCTTCTTGGGCCCGGTATCGATCAGCAGGAGATCGCACTTGTTGAAGTTTTCGTTGATCTTCACTTTTCGGATACCGAGATCGTTGCTATATGTGATACAGCCGCCATAGTAGGACGTGTTCACATCGACAATGCCGGCCCCGTCGTTTCTATGGACCACACGTTCCCCTTCCCGGGAGATGTCTATTATCTCACTGTCTGATAAGCCGTGCCCGTCAGACAGCGCCACGGCAAAGGAAGTAGAACATGCCGCACTGCTTGCAAGACCCCGCTGTACAGGGATCTCGGAACTTATCCCTACTGTTTTGTGGCCAAGCTTCACACCATAGCCCTTGATAATCCTTGAAGCTATCAAAGCAAATGGGAGTACCCTTTGGTCTATGTCGCTATTGGCGGATATGAATTCCCCTATGCTGGTGGTTGATTTCCTGCTTTTGTATAAAAGTTCCATGCGGTCGGAGTCGAAGCTTGCGTTTAGATCAAAATCCGCAAGGGATATTGATAGGTCTTTTTCACCGCTGTCGTTGGAAACAGCAGAAGCGTATAGCCCGACAGCCACGCCTATGAAAGGCTTGCCGTAAACAACCGCATGTTCACCGAACCATTTTATGACTGCTGGTGAATTTACCTTGGGCAATATACACACCTGGATTATAATACGAGGAGCTATCAATAAAAACCCGTAGGACAATTAATAGAGAGGCATAAAATCCGGCAAAACATGAAGGAGTTGGCACGGTTATGATTCAGGTATTCGTAAACATAAGTGATGAGGATGAAGTGGTTGAGGAAAAGCGATATCCCGAAGATCTATCTCCCGGGGGATGTTTGGATACTTGCTTTCTCTTCTATGGTATGGAACATAGGGGGGTTCATATCCGGGCCATTCCAATCCATCTTTTTCTATGACATTGGCACCCCTGTAGGATATATAGGGGTACTGGCTGCTGTAAGCTCCATCGTAATGGCGATCTCCCTTATAATCGGAGGGTATTTGGCGGACATCTGGGGAAGGAAAAGGATTATAACGATGTTCAGTTTCATAGCTGCCGGGAGTTCGGCACTATACTTCTTCGTAAACTCATGGCCGTTCCTCTTCATCCCCATAATTATGGGTTCGCTTTCTGGCATATACTCCCCTGCTTTCAATGCCATGCTGAACGATTCGATGAAACCCAGGGATAGGCCGATTGGTTTCGCGTCATTCACGCTGCTGACGGTCATACCGTCATTGTTTGCCCCGTATATAGGGGGGGTGCTGATGGAACATCTAGGGCCGGTAGAGGGGCTCAAAATAGGGTTCTTGCTTGCGGGGATGCTAGGACTCGCCGCGGTCACATGGAGGGCTGTAAGGCTGGATGAAACATATAAGCCCAAATTCAAGAAGCTCAGCTTCAAGAAATTCACAAAGGGGATAATTACCGAAAACATACACGCTTTGAAATCTGCAAGCAGAAATGCCAAGATATTGCTGGTTTACACCGCAACAGCGAGCATGGCGGCCGGATTCTCCACTGTCTACATATCAATTTACCTCGTAAAGAATGCCAAACTGCTTCCGACCCAGTATGGATTGCTTGTGGGATTAAGCTCACTTGCAACCATATTCCTCCTTTTGCCGACTGTTACCTTGATAAAGAAGCTAGGGCTGAAACGGGCTGCTGTGATCTCTTCGATTTTCGCACCGGTAAGCATGCTGGTATTCGTGTCTGCTAACGGGATGAACGACCTTATAACATGGAGCATAACAGGAGGCATAAGCGGTGCGCTGCTAAGCCCAACGATACAGAGCATGGAAGGGAATGCGACAACAAAACAGATAAGGGGAAGGATAATGGGGTTGTTTATCCTCGTCCCTTTGCTGGCGAGCGTACCGGCACAAATCATATCCGGTTACCTATATAGCATATCGCCATTGCTCACATTTATCGTATCGATACCGTTCTACATAACCTCGATATTCATCCTCTCGAAGATGGACATGCACAGGCACCCGAAGGAAAGCGGGCTGGTGATGTTGCCCGGAGTCGCAACGCAATTGCCATGATTCCGGACCAAGGGGACGGTTACGTTAATGTTGTAATCCCCTTGGCACTAAATGGCTTTGCCAGACCAGATCTTATTCCCAGGGGATAGAAAACCACCACAGAACCTACCAATACAAGCAGTGTGGAAATTCCGAAGGGAATGACATTAAGTTCCCCTACACTCCCTATGGCGGTCATTGCCAGGAGGAAAGCTATATACAATATATACCAAACGGAATTGGATATATTCTCCTTAATTTTGAACAGGTATGAGAACAGTATTACGGCCCCCGTCATCATCAGCACCGCATAGGGAACTGATGGCCAACCGCTCCAAAAAACTATCAGCGATGCCGAAGCGAAAGCCATAGGAGCGATAATATTGCCGAATTTCATTCTGTTCTTAGTGACACCCTGCATCCTGCTGACAATCATTGCGACCGGATTGGTGGCAAAACCTATATATCCGCCTACAACCGCGTCGGTTATGAGGCTGTATATGTTGGGCAAAGGTGCGGCTATGAATGCCACAAACGCCCCGATTACGGCAAATACTATTAGCGAAAGATAAGGTATGTTATGGACCTCGTGCAAGGATTTCAGTGATTTGTTGACTATCCCGGATCTGCCCATAGCAAATAATATCCTGCTGCCGCCCCCAAGGTAAATATAGCCTGTTACGAATGGACCTAGCAACCCAACAATCAATGTAAGTACCAGCAAGGGATGTGAACTAAAACCGCTAGCGAATATTATGAAGGGATTGCCTACAAGCTTCCCCAACCCTGCCCAGTCACCCACCGCAAGATTTAGATTGGACCATTTAATGCCCCCTATGAACGCTATGCTGAACAGTATATAGATAATGGTTTGACCTATCACCGTAAGCATTATCGCTTTTGGAAGTATCTTTTTGTCCTTCACCTCTTCGGCGTAATCAGGAATCACCCTTATCCCGCCAAATGCAAACATTGCAAGGGGAATCGCAAGGAATACCCCGTACATACCGAATGGTATGAAACCGTGGTAAGCTACGAAGTTAGAAGGCCTAAAAAATATCAGGATGAGGCCGAATGCAACAGCAAGATAGAACAATAACTTCACTATGCCAAGAATCGCTGTTGACTGGCCGAACACCTTAGTCCCGAAATAGTTGAAAGGCACGAATAACAGCAGGAGCAAAACTCCGAGCAGGCTCCCCATTATTGTCGGGGCACCGCTGGCTGCCATGAGGGACGGGAAGAAATAGCTGAACCCTTCGACAACCGCAAGGGCCTCTATTGGGGGGATGAAAAGATACCAAACAAGATCTGCAAACGAATTTATCAGGTTGGTGAACCTGCCATGGGTATATAATGAATACCTTGTGGGACCACCAGCCTCAGGATAGGTTGATGATAGTTCCATATAAGTGTAACCGACAGAGGCGTACATTATCGCCCCTATCACCCACGCCAGAAGACTGCCGGGACCGGCATCGCCAGCCATTCCGGCTGCACTAAAGAGAACCCCGGTGCCGATGGCCCCGACGATGCCGATTATAACAATCTGTAATAATGTAATCTCTCTTTTAAATCCCGGTTTATTAGGCATTATAATCCCCAACTGATAATAATAGAATGGAAAGATTTAAAAATACGCTCATATCTTGAAAATTCGCATGAAGCGGCATCCCCACCCGTAAACAGTATAGGATTTCCCGTTCACGTTGTTGAGGTGTTCATTTTAGTTCCAAAAACTGAACTCTGATTTTGCAGCCGGCAAAATAGGTTTGGGGTTGCAGGGATTTGAACCCTGATATGCAGGTTACTTCATGTTTGGTTTTTGGATTCCAGATACTCATCACTGCCATATGGCTCAAATAAATAATCATCTGGAGCCTGCCGCGCTGCCAAGTTACGCTACAACCCCGGCATCGGGTTTTTAACTTAAAAGTATTTATAGATAGCCCCACTTTACATTGGTAGCAAAGGCCGGTGGTTGTTCTGGAAAGGATTGTATATAGGAGAGGGCCATACAGCATAAGGGAGAAAACAGTCAAAATAAGGGGCAGGGATACTTTCATGTTCAGGGTATTAAAGCCTGACGCCGCCGTCATCCTTCCACTCATAGATGAAAACACAATATTGATGGAGTTCCAGTATAGGCACCCCTTGAATAAATCAATCTATGAATTGCCTGCCGGTGCGATAGAGAAAGGGGAAAGCGCGCGTTCGGCAGCTGTAAGAGAACTGGAGGAAGAGACGGGATACAGGGCCAAGGTAATGAAAAAAATGTTCAAGACATTAGAATCCCCAGGGATAACAAGCACGGTATTCACGTACTACCTTGCGACAGGGCTTTATAGAGGAAATAAGAACCTTGATGAAGGAGAAATAATCCGTATAAAAAAAATAAAGTTTCCCGAGGCCATAAAGATGATAAAGAACGGGGAGATAATAGATGCGAAGACCGTATTGGGCATAATGCATTACCTATGCCGTTCAAACAAGGATATTACTGGAGGGTATAAGAGAATATAAAGGGTTTTTATTAGTTAAATTACATGTCTTGTTGTTTGGTGATCATATAATCCTACCGAGGCCATACGATATCTGGATTAACATATTGACGTTCGAGCTAGTAAAAGACATAGCGAACAACACCTTGACGAAGGTAATGCAGCTCATGGTATCGAGTTATATGATTGTGATACCTGCAATGGTCCTTTACCTTTTCCTGAAGAAGGATGATAACCTATATCCGCTCATCATTGCCGGGATCTCTCTTTTTGTCATTACAGACATCATAATAAAACCGATTGTCGGGGAGTTAAGGCCGTGCGAAATTTCTTCGCTTTCGTGGATAGAACATACGGGTTGCAGCGCGTTGGACAAATATTCTTTTCCGAGCGGGCATGCCACAGTGCTGACCGGACTGCCGATCTTCCTTGAAAAATATAGGGTATTACAGATCCTTTATATCGCTTGGATGCTTCTTTCCCTTTTCAGCAAGCTCTATCTTGGTTTGCACTATCTGACGGACATAATCGCGGGGGCGATAATAAGCATAGTGCTGTCATATGCCATACATGCGTACAAGGCCCAGATAAACTCGTTTGCCAAAGACTTGCTAGGCAGGATATTTAAGAATGGAACCATAGGGTGATTTGATGAAGATAGAAAAAAACAAAATGATGTATATAGTCGTTGCTGCTGTTGTGGTGCTTGTTGCAATCGCATACGTGTACAGCATCACTTATGGCAGCAGTAGCCCGACAGCTGCATTGATAAACCAGGCTGTGCCGCAGTCTGAATTGTCATCACTAAAGACCCTTGCGGCCAACAATTCGCTGGCGGATAGCATAGGGTTCGGCTCGGCGAGCAATTTCCCGACACCAACAGGCAAGACATATCCCCCGATAGTCGTTGGAGGAAAAGCCACAGTAGTATATGTCGGTGCCGATTTCTGCCCCTATTGCGCAGTAACGAGATGGGGCCTGATAGTAGCATTAATGAGATTCGGGAACTTCACATCGCTGCACTATATGGCTTCTAGCGCTACCGACGTCTTCCCAGATACTCCGACATTCACTTTCTACAACTCCAGCTATAGCAGCACGTACATAGACTTCATGAGTGTTGAAACGACGACAAGGAATGAAACCCCGCTGGGGGTGCCGAACGGGATTGAGAACGCCACGATAACCAAATTTGATTCGTCGGGAGGAATACCGTTCATCGACTTCGGAAATAAGACCGTACAGAACGGGGCGGAGGTCGTACCTTCTACGATAGATAAATATACATGGAGCCAGATAATATCCGAATCGGGCAACCCGAACTCCGGCATAGCCAAGGGGATAATCGGCAGCGCAAACATTTTTACCGCAGAGATTTGCTCGATCGACAATTTCACCCCTGCCACGGTATGCAACCAGCCATATGTGAAAAGCATATTGAAGATTGCGGGATAGGCAGACGGCTAGGCAAGGTTGGCACCGCGTAGCATCCCGTTGGCCACATGCCGGTGGCCGCCCAGGATGTTATCAGTCTCATGAGGGTCGGTGGAGATGTTATAAAGCTCGTCCTTCATCTTTCCGAAATAGTGTATTAGCTTCATATCCCCTTTGTATACGGCTGTCGCCCTTGAGTTGTACTTGCTTTTGGCCGCATATATCAAACCTGCATATTTTGACCGCTGCCTGATCATTCGGAGGAATTCCTCGTCCCACCCCTCGCTTATACCGGTATGTTCGCTCAAGACATATCTCCCCGACCTTAAATTCCCGTCAAGGTAGTCGCAGCGACCCGAAGCAAGGTCGTATACTGCGTCATGCAGGGAGGTCAGGCTTACAGGACTATCGATATGCTCGTTAGGGCCTGTCGGCTTCCCATTCTCGTAATTAATGGCGACCAAGGGGACCTTCACACCTTCATCATAGGGGAAGAGGGAATGATAGAGGAGCCCGTGCTCCCCGAAAAACTGGCCATGATCAGAGGTGATTATCACAGACGCGTTTTCCAGCATGCCGCCTTCTTTAAGCGTATCGAGGGTCTTGCCCACCATCCTGTCAAGATACTTAATCCTGCGGAGATATGCTTTATGGAGTTTCCCTGCGACTGTGCCGTCCAACTCTTCTATGCCGCTCATATACAGCCATTTATCCTGTATTATCCCCTTGTCCTTTCCGAGCAGGGGATAATTTTCGTGGGCCTCGATCAGATTTACGAAAATAAAATGGGGCAACCCGTTATATTCCGTTTGGAAATAGTTTTTCATTTCCACGTTCGTATCAGACGCGCCGCGATCCAGCCTGTATGTCCCATCGGTATCTGCAACCTTCCGGTCCAATCTTTTGCGCAGGTGCAGGTACATCTTGTCGAATATTGGGCGGGGAAGCGGCATCGTAAGCGCATTGCTTATCCTGAACATCTTTCTCCTTGCCGAATGACCCCCGTTTATTATAGCGGAAACCCTCTTCACAATCTTCTTGTCGTACTTGACATTCGAGTGCATCCACATGTCATATATCCTGTCGAAGCCGCTGCCCAGATTGGTAAAGCTGGTAAGAAACGGATTATTTGAGAAAAGGATTGAATAGTAGCCCTTCCTGGAAAGTTTGCTTGCTATCGTGTCTGCATTTTCAGGAAGAAAACGGGTCTTTACCATCCATGGATCTATGCTTACAGAACTGGGAGAGAAGAAATCCCTTGAAACCTCGCTTATGTTTGTGACATTCCTACCGGTAAACAATGAGGCGTGGGAGGTCGCAGTCCACGTACCTGGAGATATTGTGTTGGTGTATATTGCGCTGGTCTTGATCAGTTTTTGGATATTGGGCAGTGACATGTTTCCGTAAACGTCGCCTGCCCTCACCGAATCCAACAACAAAAACACAATATTCTTCTTTTTCCTTATTCTCTTTATCATGTCAGTACCGTACGATATTGGCAGATGGAGGTGTGAAACCATATAAATAGTTTCTGATGAAATCGTTTCACCTGTAATTATCTCGGTTCGCACAAGTTATTAAGCTTTACCGCATATATCTCCAACGTCTATTGTTCTGTCCGGATAATGGTGGTATATTGGTAAGGATAAGCGTTGTCATACCCTCGTTCAACGAAGGGAAGTACATAAAGAACGCGATGAGTGGGCTGGAGAGGCAGAGTTTTAGGGATTTTGAGACCATAGTGGTAGACAAAAACAGCACGGACGACACAATAAAGATAGTGAAAAGATACCGGAACGTAAAGATCATAAATGAAATAAGAAAGGGCATAAGCATAGCGAGGAACAGGGGAGCACAAGAGGCAAGGGGAGAGATACTAGTTTTTCTGGATGCTGATACCAAGCCTTCGGAAAAACTTCTCGAATCATATAACAAAGCCTTCAAAAAGAAAATTATAATGGCTACCGGGCCGATAATGCCGCTAGAGAACACAGATATCTTCATATGGTTGGGTTACATATTTGTTTCTGTGTTGATGACGTACGCGGGAATCGTGATAAATGACCCTGCCATTATAGGATCTAATTTCGCTGTACGGAAAAAGGAGTTCCTAAGGGCAAGGGGATTCGATGAAAAGATGGACACGTACGAGGACTGGGACCTCTCCAAGAGACTCGCCAGACATGGGAAGGCGGTATACATACTTGAGGCAGTAGTCTATACGAGCGTCAGGAGGGTTAAAAAATGGGGGATGTGGGGGTATATCGCATACCACGTGGACAACATGGTAAGATACAACAAGGGTAAAAAAACAAGGGACGATTATAACCCGGTGCGATGACAATGGTAAAAGATGAACGAGGAGGGAAGAGGGCGGACTCCGCCAAGGCGTATAGCGGAAAATATCTAAAAAACATCAAGATGGTCGAAAGGTACACGATAGTGGGGATATTGCTAGGGGTTGTGGTTTTTGTGGCAATAGCCCTTTTCGGCGGGGTTGCCCCGATGGCAAAACTCATTTCCTCGATGAACGCGAACACATATGCGATGGCATTTATCTGCGTGTTCGGAGGATACCTATTGAGATATGTGAAATGGGAGTACTATCTCGGCCTCATCGGCCTGAAGGTCAAGAAATCAAAAAGTTTCGTCATATACATGTCACTTTATTCCATGAATATAACCCCGGGGAAGATTGGCAGGATAATATCCGCATACACCCTCAACAAAGTCACTAAGGCAGGGCTGAGCAGGATAGCACCCATCATAGCTATGGACATATTCACCGACTTCCTCGGTCTCGCCATCCTGACAATGATATCGGCATTCTACTTCGGGAAAGACATCATTTACATAATCGGCTTGGAGGCGATCCTGCTTATCCCCCTGTTTATCGTACTGAGCGGGTGGGGATATAAGAAGATAGGAAAACTGTTCGGAGGTAACAGTACTTTCAAAAGGCTCAAGGAGCATGGCGACAGGTATTTCGCCGCGCAGAGCAACCTGAACAGGCCATCGGTATACATCATATCTTCGGTAGTGACGGTTCCGGCACTGGTGCTCAACGCGCTGGGGCTCTACTTCACGATGAAGGCGTTCGGGTTGGTCCCGGCCATAGGGAAGAGCATATTCACATTCTCGCTGGCGCAGCTAATAGGGGTTGTGTCGATGGCACCCGGAACAATAGGGGTTACTGATGGCGCCCTCGTCGCGCTTTTGGGCAGCATTTTCGGAATTGGCAAGGCCCTCAGCTCGGCAATAACGATAACCACAAGGTTTGCCACATTATGGTTCGGGATAGGAATAGGCCTTATCTTCCTGTTCTACAGCTTCAGATATTGGAAAGAGTGAGATTCTCACTCGTATTCCGTATCAGATTGCTCTGGGGACTCTTCCTCGCCGGAAGAATCTGATTTCTCCACTATCTTTATCTTTCCGAACTTTCCTGTCGAAAGCTGGGGGGTTCCCCTGAATTCGCCGACATAGCCATTTGCCACCTCGACGGTATCCCCTACACTTATGGAGTTGATGTCATCTCCCCAGAGGGACATGTTGATCTTCCCTGTACCATCCTCTAGAACAACATCAGCCACGCTGACCCTCTTGCCGTACTTGGTGACTACCTCTCTCGGTTCGCCTTTCTGGACTACCTTGGCCTTAATGGTCACATTGCTAGCTCCTGCTTTGAGTTCATTTATCTGCACACATAGCACCTAAAATCAGTTTATGCACTAATAGTATTTAAGAAGGTATTTAAGCCTTACCCCTCTACTGCACCCATTTATAAATCACCCATGCGGGTTAAAATCTTTATAGGGGATGACAGGACAACGGCCCTACCACCCGGCATGGGAGTTTACATATATTCCTTGAGGACAGCTTCAACCTCCGCCGTTGTTGGAGGAGACCTTCCGACCACAGGGCCTTCCATTATAACAGGGTCGAGCTCTTCATACAAGGGCTTGGATGTTTTATAGAATAACCCCAGGGGCATCTTGCTCCCGTCCCTATCGAACTCGGTCGCCTTCTCGAATGCCTTAGCCATGTCTGACGGATCGTGCTGCTGGTCCTCGAGCTTGTATATCCTCTTTCTTAACCAGTCATATGTATTGTCATGGTTGAAGGTGACACACGGACTCATGATGTCGATAAGGGCAAACCCCTTATGGGTTATCCCGTTCTTTATCAACATGGAAAGATGATTGGGATCTCCGGAAAAGCCCCTGGCCACATATGTAGCTCCGGCGGAAATGGCAAGCGAGAGGGGGTTAATGGGATTCTCCGTCACTCCGAAGGGAGTAGATTTCGTCTTCATCCCGATAAGGCTCGTGGGGGATGCCTGTCCTGTCGTAAGGCCGTATATCTCGTTGTCCATGACGATATATGTGAGGTCTATGTTCCTTCTTGCCGCATGGATAAAGTGGGCGGCGCCTATCCCATATCCATCCCCGTCTCCCCCGGCGCCTATCACAGTGAGCTTTGGGTTGGCAAGCTTTACCCCTGTTGCGATGGGAAGGAGTCTGCCGTGTATCCCGTGTATCCCGTAGGTGCTAAACTGCCCGGAGATTGCCGAGCTGCACCCTATACCCGTAACGACCATTATGTCGTTCTTTGGGATGTTGAGCTCGCCAAGAGCCTTCATTATCGCCGCAGACACGCCGTAATCTCCGCAGCCGGGGCACCATACGGGTTTTTCGCCAGATCTATATTGAGCATCCGTCATCTTATCACCATTTACTTACAAGTTCCAGTGCCTTATCGGCAATCTCCCTCCCTGTGAACGCCTCGCCGTCGTACTTCAGTATCCTGTGGCTTATATCTATGCAGGTGTTCGCCTTTATCAGATAGGCGAGCTGGGCTGTAAAATTATACTCGACATCTATCAGCTTCTTTCCGGATAGCAAGGCCTTCGTTTTCTCGACATCGAGGGGCATGAGATACTTGAAGGATATTATACCGAACTTCTTGCCAGAAGGTGAAAGCAGCTCCACCGCCTCCATCACGCTCTCGGTGGTCGATCCGAAGGTCACGAAGAAGTATTCCGCATCCGCATTGGAAACATCAGGCACGAATACCCCCTTTTCCTCCTTCAGCATCGTATCGATCTTCCTCATCCTTTTTTCGTGCATCTGCCGCCTGATCCCGACATACTTGTCGATACCGGCATTGAAGTCCGTAACCAGGTTGCCATACTCGTCATGCTCGTCGCTGGGGGCGATGAACTCGAGGCCGGGAGTCCCGGGGAATGAACGGGGCGAGATGCCATCCGTGGTTATCTCGTACCTCTTGAACCTGCCGTCTGATTTCGTGGCTATCTTCCCCCTATCGACCTTTATGCCTTCAAGCTCGAACGTGTTGATGCTCTCCGCATGCTCGGAGATATACAGGTCCATAAGTATTATGACAGGGCACTGGTACTTTTCTGCGAGGTTGTGCGCCTCGGCACCCACATAGAGGCTCTCTTTTATGTTTCTAGGCGAAACGACGATCCTGGGAAACTCCCCCTGAGACGCATGGCTGACGAAAAGCAAATCGCCCTGCTCCGTCTTCGTAGGGAGCCCTGTGCTTGGGCCGCCCCTTTGCGAGTCAACTACGACGATCGGCACTTCAAGCATCCCTGACAGCCCCAATGCCTCCACCATCAGGGAGAACCCGCCCCCGCTCGTGCCGCACATCGACCTTGCGCCCGCGCTCGCCGCGCCAATCGTCATGTTTATCGCCGCAATCTCGTCCTCCGTCTGCTTCACCACGACTCCTAATTTTTGATGGGCCGCGAACCAATGAAGTATGCCGGAAGCGGGTGTCATGGGGTAGGCGGCATAAAACCTGCAACCGGAAGCGAACGCGCCTATTGACAACGCGGTGTTGCCGTCCATCATGTACCTCTTCTTGCCATCGCCCTTGAGCTCCATTATGTTTTTGACCGCCGGGTCATCATACCCTGCCTTTGCGCTGTTTATGTTGTTGTTTACTATCATTTCCCCTTTTTTGCCGAACTTGGACTTTATTATGTCCGAGAAAACCCCTATGTCGATGCCTGTCATCTTCATTATGGCCCCTATCGCCACGACATTCTTCAGAAGCGGATCGCCGCCGTTTTTCAATACGATGTCCAGCATGGGGAGATTGACAAGGTTCAGCCCCCTGTCCTTGAGGGCATCGACATTGCTCTTCGAGCCGTCGTATATTACGCTCCCGCCCTCCGCCATGTGCGCTGACTGGAGATCGATCGAATCCTGGTTCAGCGCCACAAGTATGTTTATCTTCTCTCCCGGGCCGTGGAGCTCGTTCTGTGATATCCTGACCTGATGCCATACATGGCCTCCGCGTATTATTGACTGGTAGCTCCGATAGGCAAACACATTGAGCCCGACATTCAGGAAGACCTTGGCTATAAGGTCTCCGCTGGAATCTATCCCGTCGCCGTTGGCGCCTGCAATCCTTATTGTTATATCATTCATCGTCTCATTCCCACTATAGTTAGCATAGGTTCAAATCATCTCGACAGAGAGTGCTGTAGCGCCGCCTGTGCCGTGGCATATGCTTGCCACCCCGCTATTCGCATTGTTGCTCGACAGAACATTAAGCAGCGTTGCTATGATCCTTGCCCCGCTTGCGCCTATGGGATGTCCGAGGGCTATCGCGCCGCCGAAGGCGTTCATTTTTTCGTAATCGATCCCGAGGCGCCTGTTCATCACGACACTGTTCAAGGCGAATGCCTCGTTGTTTTCATAATAGTCAAAGCTTTTAATATCTAGGCCGCTTTTCTTAGAAAGCTTTTCCAATGCTGCCACAGGGGCCTCTATGAATCTCTCGCTCTCCACCCCGGCCCAACTGTAACCTGTTATGCGCGCGATGGGTGTGATCCCTCTTTCCTTTACCGCATTTTCCCCGGCTATGACAAGCGCAGCCGCCCCGTCGGAAAGCTGCGAGGAGTTGCCTGCAGTGTGCATGCCATCTTTTGAAAAAACGGGTTTTAGCATTGAGAGCTTCTCCATCGTGGTATCGGCCCTGATCCCCTCGTCGATTGAGACCGGCTTCCCGGAGACATTGACCGGCTCTATCTCTTTCTGCAAGAATGACGCTGAGAGCGCCTTTGATGCCCTCATGTGGCTGTCGAAAGATACCCGGTCCAGCTCTTCCCTCATCACGCCGTATTCGCGGGCAAGGGCATCCGCCTCTTCACCCATCGGCTTCATGTTGAAGGGATCCGTCAGGCCGTCGACCTGCATCGTATCCACAAGATTGTTCTTCCCAGATGGCAGCAGCTTCACCCCCCAGCGCATATCGCCTTTCAAAGCGATTGATGACTGGCTCATGCTTTCCATACCGCCGGCGATTACGATGTCGGCATCTCCGCTCTTTATCATCTGCGCTGCATTGGCCACGCTCATCATGCCGGAGGAACAGACCATGTCTATGCCATAGGCCTCCTTGTCCATCGGGATGCCTGCTGCGGTTGCGGCCTGCCTGCTGACGTTCTGGCCATGGCCAGCCCTTAGGATATTCCCCATTACGGCGATATCTACGTCGCCGGGTTCGATGCCCGCCCTGGATATTGCCCCTTTTATGGCAACCGAGCCAAGCTCAACCGGAGTCACGGACCTGAAAACACCGCCAAACTTCCCGAGAGGGGTTCTTGCTGCAGATACGATATATAGTTCCATATAACAACCTCAATACCTAATTAGTACGGGCTCCGTCACGCTCCCGTCAGAATAGACGTACTCCCCTGTGCCGTCGGGGTTTCTCCTGCGCACATGGAACCCTTCCGACAAGGCAGGCACATGGAGGAACTCCATGTCTTTCCTTACAAGATCCTCCTTAGTTATTGTGCGCGCTGCGTCCCCGGTTATAAGAGACTTGTGCAGTTCCAGATACTGCTCCGCGGAAAGATATTTGGGCATCCCCGTAGGGATGGTGATCTGGCTCTTGACGTTGGATTCGGAAACATGGAGTTCGAGGGGGAGGACTTTCGCTATGGCCCCGCTGCCATAAAAAGCAAGGATCCCTTTTATGCCCTTGCCCGTGTGAAGCTTGGCGGCATTTTTCACCAGGCTGCTGAATGCGACGAACGCGGAACTCGAATACGAGTTGCCTATCTCGGATGGAAGGATAAGCGCGCTATTTATGTGCAGCCCCTCGAGGAAGCTGCTAAACTCCGGCTGGTTCCTGAGCCTCTTCATCCACTCCCAATAGGCGGAGATCTCAGCGTCATCCTCTATGAATCGTATTATGCTCTCTTCTTGCTTCCCCCCTTCCGAATTGAACTCCCTGAACTTCCTGTCCATCAGGTTCGTTATCCTGCCGTTGTCCCCTATCGGTTCCCTGCCGACATCCGGCCGGGCCTGGATCTCGTCGAAAAGCTCCTTTCTGTAATTTTTGAGGTAGTGGGCGAAAAGGAAACTGGCAAAATATATCGATTGCTTGGGGAAGGGTACATGCGTCACGAAAAACCCCATATCCCTTAATGGAAATTCCCCGGAACCTTCAAGCTTCTCCAACGCCTTTGCAACAGTATATACGTAGACCCTTTCCGAGAACTTGCCGTGGACGATGGGGGTTTCATGCCCGAACTTCGTGAAATCGGAAAGCGGCATATGGAACCCGCCATACCTGTTGTCATATAGTATGGTGGCTATCTCGGGATCCCTTGTCAGCCATACAAGGGTTGCGCCTGCGCCCTGGGTGAACTCTGCGTTAGGGGCCCTGCTGTTATCGTATATCGAGGTGTCGGCCGTTATTATCAGTGCAGATTCGGGGCTGCCATAGTGGCAAGATGCCCGTACATGCGCAGCCGCATCGGCCAAGGATATCCCGCCCCCGGCGCATGCATAGGTCACTGGTATCATCGTTGCTTCCTTAAACATGTCCACGATCCACCTATAGCCATCTGCGTCCATCCCTAAAAGCTTGGAATAGACCAGCAGAAGGGAGGCTTCCGCTTCGGGCCTGCTCCTATCCGGATTGCTTTCGGAGGCATAGTAGATATTCCGCACAGGATCGCCCCTTATCCTCTCCGTATCGCGGTCGGACGAGGTCACCTTCATGATGAAGGTGTATATCGCATCCGCGACGAAGGTAACGTTAGATTCAGAATAGCCAGGCAGCCGTATCTGCTTTATCCCGAGACCCTCCTTCATCTTCCCGACATCCTTGGTTATGGCTTCGGAATTCTCGCTTTCCGTGTTGCCGTTCCTTGAATGGAATGCACGTACCACCTCCTCCGCCTTGACGGCGAGCCCTGGTACGGTCACTATAATCTCGTTTATGCCAATCCTGCCGTCTGACCGGCGTATATCGTTTCCTGAGGACATAAAGATCGCATGGTAGTTAAGGCAGGAAGCATTATTAAACGTGAAAACCCCATTAGACATATGACGATTCCCATTTTAGGGGATTCCGGATTATAATCTTACGGGAATTTTACCGCATGGATAGTGGCTGTTTTGCCCGTTTGCCGGCTGGCGCGGGAAGCCGCAATCCGACAGTAACAGCACGGCACCAAAAGGATTTTAAAGATAAAAACCCCATGTAACATACGGCTTTTTGATGATACGATGAGCGATGAGTATTCAGCGAAGGACATAACCATCCTTTCCGGCACGCAGGGGATACGGAAAAGGCCTGCCATGTATATCGGCTCTACTGGAAGCTCCGGTTTTATCCACCTGCTGTATGAGGTGCTGGACAACGCCGTCGACGAGGCGCTGGCTGGCTATTGCAAGAACATAACCATCAAATTGAGCACCGAGGATGGCGGAGACGTCGCGGAGGTAAGCGACGACGGGAGGGGGATCCCGGTCGACATGATACCAAAGGTGAACAAGCCCGCCCTGGAGGTATTGATGACATCCCTCCATTCCGGGGCGAAATTCGACAACAGCTCCTACAAGGTGGCAGGCGGGCTGCACGGAGTCGGGCTCACGGTTGTAAATGCCCTGTCGGAATACACGGTAGTCACGGTGAGAAAGAATGGGAAGGAATACAAGCAGGAATTCAGCAGGGGAATCCCGACGACACAGTTAGAGGTTATCGGGGAATCGGAAGGCAACGGAACCACGATAAGATTCAAGCCCGACGCCCAGATATTCTCTTCGAAGAGTTTCGATACCTTGATACTGACAGAGAGGCTGAGATACCTTTCCTACCTGAACCCGGGGATAAGGATCGAGCTGGTGGATTCGAGAGAAGAGGAAGAGAAGAGGGCGGAATTCTTCTCGAAGGACGGGATATCCGGGTTCTTGGAATACATAAGGGGGGAAAGGAACCCGATAAGCAAACCGCTCCTGATGAAAGGGTTGCAGGACAGCGTGAGCGTTGCCATAACGATGCAGTATGTCCAAAGCTACAGCGAGGAGATAGTCTCGTTCGTGAACAACATAAAGACCCCATATGGAGGGACGCATGTAACAGGATTCCACAGCGCATTGACAAGGACGATATACAGCTATATGCAGAAGAACCCAAAAACGCAGACAAAGGCGAACGTCGAGGGGGACGATACAAGGGAAGGGCTGCTATGCATAATATCCGTCCTGATGCCGAACCCTGAATTTGAGGGGCAGACCAAGGAGAAGCTCGGCAATACGCAGATAAAGAGCCTTGTGGAGAACCTTGTATACAAGGAGCTTTCCACATACCTGGAGGAGAACCCGGCAGAGGCGGTAAAGATTGTCGGAAAAATAACCAACGCGGCAGATGCGAGGGAGGCTGCGAGAAGGGCGAAGGAACTTGCAAGGAACAAAAGCGCTTTCGAAGGATCGATACTCCCTGGCAAGCTGTCGGACTGCACCGACAGGGACCCGGAAAGGTCTGAGATATTCATAGTGGAGGGGGAAAGCGCCGCAGGGTCGAGCAAGCAGGCGAGGGACAGGATGTACCAAGCGATATTGCCGCTCAAGGGAAAGATACTCAACGTGGAAAAGGCGACAGACGAGAAGATATTCAGCAATGCCGAACTGCATACGATGGTCGTCGCATTCGGCACAGGGATAAGAGAGACATTCAACCCGAACAAGCTTAGGTACGGGAAGGTCATATTCCTCACCGATGCCGACGTTGACGGGAGCCATATAAAGACGCTTCTCCTCACGTTCTTCTACAGGTACCTCAAGCCCCTGATAGAGAAGGGAAATGTCTACATAGCGAACCCCCCGCTCTACAAGATAACCAAAGGGAGGGAGGTCAAGTATGCCTACTCGGAAAGCGAGAAGGAAGGCATTCTGAAGGGGATGGAGGGCAAGATAGGTTTACAGAGGTACAAGGGGCTCGGGGAAATGAACCCGGAGCAGCTATGGGAGACGACGATGAACCCGGAAAACAGGGTATTGAGGCGGATTACGATCAAGGATGCCGTCCTGGCAAACTCCATGTTCACAATACTGATGGGCAAGGACGTCAGTGAGAGGAGGAGGTTCCTAGAGGAACATTCGACGGAGGTAACCTTCCTTGATATATGAAGTGAGAGGGTATGGCGGATATTGGAGATACATCAATAGAAAAGGAGATGCAGGCCAGTTACATAGACTACGCCATGAGCGTGATAATCGGGAGGGCGCTTCCCGATGCAAGGGATGGGCTGAAGCCAGCGCAAAGGAGGATATTGTATGCAATGCACAAGCTGAACAACCACCACAACCAGCCGACCAAGAAAAGCGCAAGGATAGTCGGTGACGTGATAGGAAAATACCACCCCCACGGAGACATGGCCGTATACGAGGCGCTTGTCAGGATGGCGCAGACCTTCACAATAAACTATCCGCTGGTGGAGGGGCAGGGGAACATGGGCTCCATAGACGGAGATCCGCCCGCGGCGCAGAGGTACACGGAGGTGAGGCTGAGGGCCCTTGCCGAGGAGATGCTTTCGGACATAGAGAAGAACTCGGTGGAGTTCGTGCCGAACTTCGACAATACCGAAGAGGAGCCGATAGTGCTCCCATCGAAGATACCGAACCTGATAATGAACGGGGCATCGGGCATAGCTGTCGGGGTTTCCACCAACATATTGCCGCACAACCTCAGGGAGGTATGCGATGCCGTGATAGCATACGTGGAGAAACCGGAGATAACCAACGAGGAGATGGCAGGGATAGTGAAGGGGCCGGATTTCCCGACAGGGGGGATCGTCTTCTATAACGATAGCCTTTTGAAATCGTACATGAGCGGAAGAGGATCGGTCGTCATCAGGGGAAGGGCGGCGGTGGAGGAGGGCAAGCCGAAAAAGATAGTGATAACCGAGATCCCATACTATGTGAATAAAGCCACACTTGTCGAAAAGATCGCCAACCTATCCAAAGAGAAGAAACTCCAGGGGCTGTCGGACCTGAGAGACGAAAGCGGCAAGGAAGGCATCAGGATAGTTATAGAACTGAAGGGGGACGCAAACCCGGAGCAGATCCTCAATATGCTATATGCCCACACCCAGCTGCAGGTATCGATGCCTGTGATAAACGTTGCCGTGATGGGGAACAACCTCCTGACGCTTACGCTTAGGGACATGATAAAGGTCTTTGTTGACTACAGGGTGCAGATAATAAAGAAAAGGACGAGATTCGACCTGGAAGTCGCCTCCGACAGGATGCATATCGTAGAGGGATTGAACGTGGCGGTAAAGGACATCGACAGGACGGTCGGAATAATAAAAGGCAGCAAGGATCCGAGAACCGCATCGGAAGCGCTTATCAGGGAATACGGGATATCCGACAAGCAGTCCAACGCGGTGTTGGAGATGAAGTTAAGCAGGCTAACTTCGATAAACGTGGAGGAGCTTGCCAAAGAACGCGAGGAGCTCAAGGCCAAGATATTGGAATTCAACAGGATACTTTCGAATGAAAGCGCTGTCTATGAGGTGATCAAGCAGGAAACGGGAGGAATAAAGGAAAAGTACGGGATAGATAGAAGGACAGAGATAGATTACGGGACCCTTTTCAAGAACGTCATCGACGAGGACCTCATAACCGACAAGGAAAGCATCGTGATACTCACCAGCAGGGGGTACATAAAGAGGATACCCGCCGCGGAATACAGAACGCAGGGCAGGGGCGGAAGGGGCGTGATTTCGATCGAGCTGAAAGACAACGATTTCGTAGAGCAGATAATATCATGCATGTCGAAGGACTATCTCCTCCTGATATCCAATACAGGAAAGGCGTTCTGGCTAAAGGCATACCAGATAGCCGAAAGTGGAAGATACAGCGGGGCAACGGCGGCGGTGAACATGCTCAAGCTCCAGGAAGGGGAGAAGATCACAAACATAATAAACACAAGGTCGTTCAAGGAAAGCTTCCTGGTATTTATCACGAGAAGGGGGAGGGTGAAGAGGGTGAATGCCGAGAGGTTTTCGAAACCTAGATCCAGCGGGATACGCGCGATACCGATACCCGAAGGGGACGAGCTGGTGGAGGTCTGCATCTCGAAAGGCAACTCGGAACTCCTTATAGCCACGGCATCAGGAAAGGCCCTGAGGTTCGGTGAAGAGGACATAAGGGCGACCGGACGGCAGGCGGCAGGGGTAAGAGGGATAAGGCTCAGGGAAGGCGACGAAGTCGCAACCATACTGGCAGCGGGGAAGGAAAGCGTAATAATATCCATAACCAAGAGGGGTTTCGGGAAGGTGACGGAAATCCAGAGATACAGGCTCCAGAGGAGAGGGGGGAAGGGCGTAATAAACATGAAGCTCAAGGAGGGAGATAAGGTGATAAAATCTGTCGATGGCACCGGCCACGAGAACCTGATGCTGATAAACTCGAAGGGAATATCCATAGAGATACCGATATCTTCCATAAGGACGACAGGAAGGGGGGCGTCAGGGGTGAGGCTCATGAAGCTCGATGCAGGCACAGAGATAGTCGATGCGAAAGGGACATGATACCATGAAATCCCAAACGGCAATGGAATACCTTATCACATACGGATGGGCCATATTGATAATATCGGTGGTTATCGCGGCCCTCTTCATGCTGAACGTATTCAACCCCGCGACCTTTTCGCAAAAGGCTGCTCCGGGCTCGTGCAGCGTATATAGACCGGACGGGGCCGGAACGGTATTCGACATAAGCACCGTCGGCACATGCACAAATGAAATACCGCAATATGTTGCCAGTTTTGATGGACAAACTAGCAATATTACGATAGGCCAACCCGTAATCGTTGGAAAGTCATCGGTAACATATGCATTATGGATATATCCATCCAACGTACCGTCCGGCACAGCGACAGTGGCAACAACCGAACCATATAATCTGGCACAGGGAGAATCTATGAATATAAACCAGCCAGGAGGAATGAATGTAAATTACTGGGTCAACATAGGAGGGACATGGTATTCGGCGGAATGCTGCAATCTTAAATTAAATCAATGGTACTTTATAGCCGGAACATATAATGGCAATAACATAAGCGTTTATGTAGATGGTGTCTCGGAAAACAGCATAGCGCTAACAGGGAATATAACACAACCGACAGGATATGGATATATAGGCAGTTTTGGTCCGATAAACCATTTCCCTGGAGAGATAGCAAATGTCCAAATCTATAATAGCGCTCTTCCGGAAAGCGAGATAGAAGATCTGTATAAGAATGGCATAGGGGGCGATCCGATAGACATCAAAAACCTTGTTGGATGGTGGCAGCTTGACGGGAATGCGAACGACTATGGAGGAAACGGGTATAACGGAACTGGGCAGGGGGTCACATACATAAGCAACTGGGAAAATAGCTATAGCACCTGACAAAGTATGGAAAGGCTCGTTGGTCTACTTCTTGCTTTTTTTCCTTGTTCTTCGGACTACAAACCAAGAGAAGGATACCAAGATTACCATTAGGGCAATGATCGCCGCGATGCTGTAAGGATCTACCAATGTCACAACTGGGTTTGTCCCATGTTGGGCTGCCAGTGATTGGGATACACCACCGTATTTCACATCTCCTGAAAGATACCCATAAGGCACATTATGCAGTGTTAATTTCCCGCTGCTGTTGAGTTTTGCGGATATGGAGGTCCCGTTATAGAAGGTTATGTTTGCGGTCGCGGCCAATGGATATCCGAGCAGGTCTTTTACGGATATGTTGATGTTGTAAACAGGCAATTTCACCACGACCGTGGAGGGGGCAGATGCATTAAACGTTATATGGCTGGGCAGTGTGACATTCTTAAAGTATACATAGGTCAGGGAATAGTTCTTCCCGGAAGGAAGGTAAGCGTTTTCTGGAAGGGTCAGGTTGCTGACTCCGAACAAGCTCGCATTGATTGGTTCCCCATAATCGTTCTCGGCGGCGAAATGGATGAGGTTTTCCTTGTTATAAACTGCCATTATAGATATCGGGCTGCTGGCTTCCAGATGCATGCTCGCATTCCTGTTACCGTTGCTCCACGATCCGAAAACATATCTTGTCCTGTTCCCGACATATACAATGGATGGGGAAACGGTAAGGTTTACTACAGATCCGGAATCATGCCATCCGGAACCGCTTATGGTGCCATGGCTCGATGTCGCGTTTACGAGATACTGCATAATCCAGTCTGCAGAGAGATTGAGTGGCCGGTCCATCAGGATCGACTCCGTGCCGGAATGCATACCATTACTCCATCCGCCGAAGACCATGCGGCTTCCACGGCCCATAGAGATATTAGAAGTGTTAGTGGCAACTATCGCCGTGGCGTTGGCGTCGTACCATCCGCCGCCGCTAACTGCAGTATAGTTAGAGCTCGCATTAAGATAGTACTGCCTCTGCCATACCGCGGTCTCGGTTATGTTCGAATACATGTCAATTTCCGCCGATGGAGCATTCCCGGTATAGGAACCTTGCCCGGTGCCATCCCACCCTAAAAAGAGAGCCCTTGCGCCGTCACCGATGGACACGTTGGCAGGGGCCGTGATATTCTCGGATGAATCTGCAAAATACTGGTTAGAGGAATTAATGGCCCCGTAGGGGGAGACTATATTGAGCATGTATCCGAGGGTCCACAGCTGGCTGTTGTTTTGGGCGGATGCAACTCCGGAGCCGACCATAAAAGACGCAACCGCATTATCTATTTCCTTGACGCCATAAGGGTTGGGTAGCGAGGTTTGGCTGCCCTTCCCATAACCCACATAAGCGTAGGCTTTCGGAAGGAGTTCGAAGCTGCCGGATTGATAAAACTTAAAATTATTGAACCGTACGGTATTCATCAGGGCGTCATTGTTGTTGGTGTCGGCATACTCCCCGAAGGCGACAGGGGAATAAGAACCCGACGTGGAAGTCCCCATATTCACGCTCCCTATCGAAACGTTGTCCATATAGAAATTCCAGACATTGCCATTAGACAGGAAAGAATACGAATTGAAGCCGCCGTTCGGCCCTATAGAATCGTTGCCCCCTATATTCCCAAGGAAATTCCCGCCAGTGTAGCCGTTAGGGAAATATTCCCAAAACCATGTAGGTATCCCTTTCTGGAGATACTTGCTGCCTGTACATCCCGACTCCGTGCAGTTTGATTTGATCATCCCCGTCGAGTTGGGTATGAAATACCCGACCTGTATAAACCCGCCATTAGAGAGGTCTTCGCCGAGCCAGAACCCCATGGACCCGTTAGTCGCATTCTGTGGGAAGACGGTCTGGATTGATACCATCGCCCCCGTATTGTATGCGGAGGAAGAAGACCCTCTTGCGCCGGATTGAAACCAGTACTGTGAAGACGCAAGGGTAGAAAACACAACCAAAGCCATCATTAGGTAGATGGAGCGGGTCTTAAACATAATCTATACCGATCGGAGTGCAAAAGAAATGCATCCATTGCTTTTCACCATATAAAACAATAAATACCTAATGTTCCAAGTTCGTACATCTATGTTTGTTTTAGCAAACCAAAACATCCGCAGATCCGTTATTTTATAATGTCAGGAGAGGTGAAGGTTTTTTATAACTATAATGAGAGAACGCCTTGGTGATTATATAAAGTGTATAAAAGAGGCCCAACAGGCGGTCAGGACCATACTCCACCCGAATAAGTATACGGGGAAAAAAATGACCGTCTCAGAAACATTGAGTTTCTATTACAAGGTAGGAGGAATGTCGTTTGTCCTTGCTGCCGTTGTTGAACTCGCAGTATACTGGTTTGGGGGCGGCGCAACAAAAATAAGCGGCGTATTAGGGTTATACACCCGGCTGTTCGGATTCGGGCTGCCAGAACCATTTGCAAATATAGTGATGACTGCGATAGTATTACTGGTTATAGCTCCACTTTCGTTCTTCATAAACTCGGCGATATATCAATTCGTATGCAAGGACATATTCGGCATATGGAAAGGGAATTACTCAAGGACATTTACAGCTAGCGTGTTTTCGTATCTGCCAATTGCGCTCCTCTTTTGGGGGCTTATGCTCCCTTACGTGCATCCATTATTCATGGTTGCGGCTGTCATATGGTCCCTAATAGTGCTCTTGATATCGCTTTCAAACCAGCAGAACATAAGCGTACTTAAAGCAGCCGGGGCTGTATTGCTGACAGCGCTGTCGGTGATGGTAGTGATCATGATGCTGGGATTTGCGATCGGTCTGGCCTTGAGGCACCTCGTACCTGCCATCATCTAGCGCCAATCCTGAAATACTGGAAATGGAGAAGAAAGAGGGTTTATTAAGGAATGCCAGTTAAAATGGAGTGATTGGAATGCTTTACGACTATGTTGCCCTTGTGTTTTTTGGGATTGTGTCCATCCTGTTTCCGCTATCCATAGTGCTCACATCGATGTCGATAAGGAAAAGGAAGGAGGGAAACAGCGTAAAGAGCGCCCCATATGAAAGCGGGGAAGAAAGCATAGGGGAAGGCAGGATCGTCGATACAGAATACCTACCTTTCATGATGCTATTCCTGCCGCTGGAGGTGGTGTCCATACTCATTCTTATGTGGTCAGAATACGCCTATGAGACCCCGTACGCATATGGGGTTGCCGTTGTTGGGCTGCTAGGGATTTCTGCGCTGTTTTCCGCTGTTGGATACAAAGTAATTGGCGATAATCATGGAACATGAACAGGATGAGAGATTGCCCAACGCGGAAGAGGAGATGACCAGGATAATGGAGGAGGCGTCCAAAAAGTACAAGGTAGAAAACAACGTGATGTTCGCAAAGCTTAGCGACGTAATCGGCCATATGTCGAAAGACGTTGTTAAATGGAGCAGGGAAAAATCGTTATGGCCGATGCAGTTCGGTCTTGCATGCTGCGCCATGGAGATGATGGCTTTTGGATCCCCGAGGATTGACGGGGAAAGGAAGGGCTACCTTATGTTCAGGGGAACCCCGCGGCAATGCGACGTGATGATTGTCGCCGGATGGGTGACGAAGTCGATGATCCCAAGGATAAAGCGCCTTTACGAACAGATGCCGGATCCGAAGTACGTGATAGCGTATGGGGAATGCGCGACATCGGGGGGGCCGTGGTGGGAAAGCTATAACATCATACAGGGAATCGACCAGGTCATCCCGGTCGACGTATACGCAATCGGGTGCCCGCCGAAGCCGGAAAACCTGTTCGCGGCATTCATAAAATTGCAGGATAAGATTGGTGGTAGAAGTGCGGGAGATACAAAAAGAACACTTAGCCCAGGAATGTGGAAACATTAAGGCAAAGGGGTTCGATTATTTAAAAAAGATAACTGCAGTTGACTATGCTACATACCTGGAGGTAGTATACATAACGTACAATACGGAAACGAAGGCGCAGGAGCTTTTTTCAATCAAACTGCCGATAGACAATCCGGAGATCACAACAATCACCCACATATATCCTGCTGCGGATTGGTATGAAAGGGAGATGTCGGAGATGTTCGGGATAAAGATTATCGGCGGAAATGGCGAAAGGCTCCTTCTTGAGGAGTGGAACGGGACAGATCCGCCGTTGAGGAAAAGCTTTGCATGGGGCAAGGAGTATAAAAGGCGCGAGATATGACGATAATGAGGATAAACGTCGGCCCAATACATCCCAGCACCCACGGGGTTCTCAAGCTGGTAGTCGATGTCGACGGAGACAGGATCGAGAACATAACCCCGAAGATAGGCTTCCTCCACAGAGGGGTGGAGAAACTGATGGAAACGAGATCGTACATGCAGAACCCGGTGTATACGGAAAAGCTCGATTATATTGCGCCGCTCGCATGGGACGAGCTCTATGTATCGGCGGTTGAGGTTGCCTTGGGAAAGGAGGTGAAGGAAGCAGCACAGTATGCGCGGGTTATCCTGCTTGAATTCCAGAGAATTGCAAGCCACCTGTTGTGGCTTGGGACATTTGCAAACGATCTCGGGCAGCTTTTTACCTCGTTTATGTGGGCATTCAGGGAGAGGGATATCGTAATAAGGTTCCTTGAGGACATATCTGGGAGCAGGATGTTCTACGTCAATATGAGAGTTGGCGGGTTGGATAAGCAGCTCCCGGCAGACTTCAGGGAAAGGGCATACGGCATTGCCGACTACATAGAGGAAAAAGTCCTCCAGTACCCGGACATGCTGGATTCGAATAGCGTATTCATGGAAAGGACAAGGGGTGTGGGAATCATAACAAGGGATAATGCAATAGGGCTAGGGGTGGCAGGGCCTGTGCTGAGGGCATCGGGTGTGGAAGAGGACGTAAGGAAATCTGCACCATACTACATATATGACAAGATTAGTTTTAGAACTCCGGTGAGGTCGGAAGGGGACAGTTATGCCAGATATAGGATAAGATACGAGGAGATAATCGAAAGTATAAACATAATAAGGCAGGCGCTCGATTCGATGCCAGATGGCGATATGACGGGACTCCCGTTAAAACTTATAGGCCCTGCGGCAAAACCTGAAACCGTAGTGGTAAGCAGGGAACTGCCGAGAGGGGAGGGACTGATATATATGGTGCCGGACAAGCAGAAGCCGTATAGGGTATCGCTTCGGTCCCCGGCATTCATAAATCTCGCTGCGTTGTCGCATGCGGCAAAGGGGCTGAAATTTGCAGACCTTTTCGCAGTATTAGGCAGTTTGGACGTAGTGATGGCTGAGATAGACAGGTAGGGGACGGGGCGCAAACATTATAAAATAAGGCGGACAATAGGTATAGATGATGGCATGGATCAGGACCAGGTTGAAAAGCTCTCGATAGCATATCAGAAACTCCAAGGGCAACTGCAGACATTATCGATGCAGAAGGAACAGTTTAACATCCAGAAGGAGGAGCTAAAGGAAGCGCATGCAGAGGTGGAAAAGGCGAAGGGGAAGGTGTATGTCACGATTGGGGGCATAATAGTGGAAACCGCAAAGGAAGAGGCGATTAAAAACATAGCGGACAAACAGGAGCTTTTAAGCCTGAGGCTGAATATCGTCACCAAACAGCACGAGGAAACGGCAAGGAAGGAGAAGGAACTGAGGGAGCAGATATCGGCCATGCTGAAAGAGCAGGGAAACCAATGATGGGATGAAGAGGCTTGGCAGCATCAAGGAACTTCACGAATTCATCATCGGAGAATCTAGAAAACGGACGCTTATCACGTTTCATTCGATGGGAGACATGGACTCCGTCTCCTCTGCCGTAGGGATAGCGAAATTCTTCCCAGAATCAAAGATATCTAGTTCTGACAGGATAACGGCAAACGCGAATAGGATAATAAATGACGTCGGGTATGACGAGTCCCTAATTGGGAACGGATTCGATAGGGATGCCGAGCTCGTCATCCTTGTGGACGTCAACAATTTTGAAGGATGCGGAAAGTTCAAGGAAGAGCTGGAAAAGTTTAAGGGAGGGATACTCGTAATAGACCACCATGCAGAGACAGACCTTGCGGGCGGAAACATTGCCGTTTTTGACGACGAATCCTACGATTCGACAGCCAGCATAGTGTTTGAGCTCCTGAGGTTTGGGAAGGAAAACATCGATTATAAAACGGCAAAACTTCTGTTAATAGGGATAATATCGGATTCCGCGGAATTTAAGAACTCCACCCCAGGAACCTTTTCCAGGATATCCGAACTCCTTACGATGGCGAACATGGATTACGTATCCCTCCTGGAGGAGATAAACCACGTGGTTGAACCGGAAGAGCGGATATTGACGATCGAAGATCTTGCCGGTGCCAAAAGGCAGATAGTCAACGGGCTGCTGCTGCTATACGGAAAGTCGCATGCCCATGCAAACATAGCCGCAGACTACGCCATCAAGATAGGCGCCGACGTCTCGCTGTTTTGGTCGGAAAATAGGGAGGAAATAGCTTTTTCTGCAAGATTGCGGCCGCCGCTTGATAAAAGGAGAGACATGCACATGGGAAAGGTCATGAAGTCGCTTGCGCAGATAATAGAGGGCAATGGCGGGGGGCACCCGTGCGCTGCCGGCGCTTACGGGAGGAAAAAGAGTTCAGAACAGGAATTCATCGAGGAATTCATATCGCGAATGGCGAACGCGCGGAAGTATGGCAGCCAGCAGCAAAATGGAGGATAGTGAACAATCCCGCGCCCATGAAAGGTATGGGATTTCCCGTTCATTTCGTCAACTCCTCCGAATTCCAGGTCGACGTCTGGGATTTCCTCCTCTTCGGGATATAGATATATTCATGGCCCCACGGGTCCTTGGATTTTACCTTGGTCGGGCGGGATTTCGTGTACTTGGATAATGAGAACTCGTCCTTCGGCGTCTCAATGGTCTGCATCGGGCCCTGCTTGGGATAGTACTGGGGTTCGGTTTCGGTTTTTTCGATTGTTATGCAGGACACGGGGCACTCCTCAGGGCATATCATGCAGCCGATGCACTTGGACACCTGTATAGGATATTCCGTCATGTCGGCCGTAAAATCTGTGCTTAGGCGCGTGTCTTCCACTTTCTTGTGGAACGGTCTGGTGAAATCGAGCGTATTAACGGGGCAGACATCGCCGCAGATGCCGCACTGGATGCACTTGCCATTATCGAAAGTGAACTTGTACGGCACTTATCTCACTATGATTTTTCAGTTTCATCCTGTCCTTGAGCGCCTGCCTTCCCTGCCTTGTTCTGGGGCTTGCCGATGACACGTTGCTTGCCGCCTTTGCCCTTGGGCTTTTTACCCCCGTTTTCTATGCGCTCTATCCTTTGGACGAGATCGTGGATCAGGCTATTATGCGCTGCATTTTCATTGCCCTTCCTTGAAAGGGAAGCTGGCGGAGGGGTCGACTGAGGGAATGGAAGCTGCACGGTCTGGAGCGGTTGGGATTGCTGTGGATTGGCCGTTTCCTTGATGGTTGGATTGGGCTTTGGCTCAGAAAACTTCCCGGCACCATCCATGAACGAATACACTGTGACGATAAGTCCGCACAGGGCAAGAACCCCTATCCCGACGTAGAAGGTATATATGGAAAGCGCAGGGTTGTTCATCGAATTGAAGTTTAGGTTGAAAAAGCCCCATATATTGCTAGCCGCAACCGACACTGTCGGCGGAAGCACGGCAAGCTGGACTGCGCTCTCCGTTACGAATATCGTACCTATGGCATAGAGCGACGTCCCGATTATGACAAAGACGGTGAGTAAATTGTTATAGAACCTGTCTTCGTCGGTATCCTTCAGCAGCATGAGCACAAGGGCCATGGCGAAGAAATCGATGGCTATCGGCTGGAACGGAACGGCAATCGCGAAGTCCTGGTATGTGCCCGGCCAAAAGAGCATGAACCCCATCAGCACGACCAAGAATATGCTTGCATCCCGTATCAGGACAAACAGGAGCCACCAGATGTCTGCGGCAAGCCTCAAGGTGAATTTCCTTAGTATCCTGAGGAAGTACTTCCTCGCCACCTGGACCGAGAGCGCAAGAAGCATTATCAGCAGTATGGTATTTGCTATGGTGGTTTCCGAATACGTTGCAAGAGCCGTGACATAGACAGACCCCGGGGCCTGAAGCACAATAGGAATCATAAATATCACTAACATCTACATGATTGATTAAAAGCTTTTAAACCTTTGTGAGAGGCATGGCTCATTCATACCAAAGCCAGGAGAGACCTGCTAGCCTCTCCCGCAAGGGAGATTAGGGGCTGGGGGTATATGCCGACTATGACTACCATGAACAGCGCCACGGCAACCGAGAAAGCCACGCTGCGGGTCAATCTAAGCTTCTCCTTATGCCTCTCGGAGTATACCGATGAGATAACCTTCCAATAATAGTACATCGATATGAAGCTGTTTATAACCCCGAAGAATGCAAGCGGGAGCATGCCCGCATAGGCCGCGCTGGTGAACAGGAGAAATTTACCGTCGAAACCTATGAGCGGGGGGATGCCGGCCATCGACAGCATAAAGAGGGTAAGGGAGAGGGAGGCTATCCAGTTCCTCGATGCCAGCCCCGCATAATCCCCTACCGTTTTTATGTTGCGGGACTCGAGCCATGCAACTATTGAGAATGCTCCCACGACCATGAACGCGTGGGCGAATATCTGGAATATCGAAGATTCTATACCGTACTGGGTAGCCACCGCTATGCCCACCATTATGTAACCTGCCTGCGATATCGATGAGTATGCAAGCATCCTCTTCACGTTGTCCTGCACCAGTGCGAGGAGGTTGCCGAACAGCATCGTAGCCGCCGAAAGCGCCACGAACAGCAGAGGGAAAAGATGGACATAATAGCCAAACGTTATGAAAAGGATGCTGATCATCGCTACGAACGCGACCTTCTTGTTTATCCCGGCAAGCATGGGAGTCATATACCCGGGGGAGCCCTCATAGACGTCAGGTATCCATAGGTTGAACGGGAATATCCCTGCTTCGAATGAGAGGGAGGCAGCGATGAGGAACAATGAAAGGGAGATGAGGTATTTGCCGGCGCCGGGCAGGCCGGGTATCGCAGCAAGGGAAAGCGCCGGATCGTAAGGCAGGAGAAGGGCGATGGCAAAGGCGAATACTGCCGCAGCCACAGAGCCCATAAGGAAGAGCTTTATCGCTGCCTCGACATGGTGCCTGTGCTCTATGATTATCATAAAGGCTGTTGCTATCATCATCGCCTCTATGCCCAGGAAAATCGCGAGGAGGGAGGATGCGAATACCACGGCGAACATGCCCAACGAGGCGAATCCGAATAGGGAGAGGAAAGCGTTATAGTCTCCGGAAGCCCCGAACGCCTGTATATTGACCAGGAGGAGAAGGGATGCGATAAGCATCCCGAACAGGTCGGAGAAGGGATAGACCCTGAAGATGTTCAGGAAAACCGTGTTGGAGCCGGAGAGGAAAAGGAAGTATGAGGCTAATACCACGGCAATCAGCGCTGCCGAGGACAATGCGAATAGGACTTTCCTGCCATTGTAGAGCTTGGCGACCGCGGATACAAGGACGATGATAAATATAGATCCTGCAAGGATCGAATAGGGCAATGCGGATATATCGTAAGCCATGGTCTCATCCCTTAAGTATCTTTATTATGACGAACGGGAACACCCCGAATGCGAATATCGCTAGGAGCAACAGCGCTATGCCGATTTTCTGTTTCAGCCCCGGAGGATTCAGGACCGGCAGCGGGTTCTTGGAATTCATTATGGACCTATCGATTACAAGATATAAATACCACCCCATCACCGCTATCGTGAAAATGGGAAGGAGGGAATAGATCCCGAACGCGCCCAGAGATCCCAGGAATATCAGGATGTCTGCCACGAATGTCGCAGTCAGGGGTATCCCGGTTGTTGCAAAAACGCCTATGATGAAGGCATAGGATAACGTTTTAGACCCGGACAGCGCCCCCCGCAGTTTCGAGATGTCGCGTTCGCCGAAGACGTAGTGGAGCACCCCGACCACCAGGAACAGGAGGGCGATGGTGACCCCGTGGGAAAGCATGGCATAGACTGCGCCAAAGGTCCCGAACTGGTTCAACGTGCTGACCCCCAGCATTATGATCCCCATCTCCACGATGGTAGAATATGCGATGACCCTCTTTATGTCCGTCTGTTTCAGGAGCAGGAAGGCGGCATAGAACGCGGAGAAGGAGGCGGCAACCGCCGTATCGAGCGCATATGCATGCGCTATCGGGAGCATGCCGAAAAGGAGAAGCATGCCGAACCCGCCGAACTTGGTAAGCACCCCGGAGAGGAGCATTGATCCCTGCGTCGATGCCTCGGTATGCGCATCTGGAAGCCACGCATGCATGGGGAAGAGTGGCATGTTGGTCATGAAAGCCACGAAAAGGGAGAGGAAGATGGCCGCCTGGTAAGGCAGCGGGATAGAGGATGCGTTAGCGGTTATATATCCAATGTCCAGGGAATGCGTGGTCATGTATAGCAGGATTATCCCGAAAAACAGCATTGCGCTGGCGAATATCTCATACATGAGGAACTTGTACGATGCCTTTTTCCTGTTCGAGGAACCGAGGCGGTTTATCATAAAGAAGAGGGCTATGACGCCGATGTCCCAGAATATGAAGAAGGCAAAGAGGTTCCTTGCGGTGAAAATTCCGACGGCTGCGAGCTGGAAAAGAAGGATGAGGGTTCCTGCAGTGCCCTCTTTCTCGGCCTCTGGGTTGCCAGATAATGCTGTGGCAAAAAGAACTATTGACGCCATAAGCAGGAGCACTACTGAGAAGGGGGTTGCCGCAAACTTCAGGTTTATTCCCAATGCCGATATGTACCCATACGTTTCCGACGGCGCAAAATTCCCGAAAAACGTAGATGCTGCAAGATACAGTGAAAGAACCATCGTTGCAAGGGTCGACGATATTGATAGCCGCTTCCCGAAGCGCCCGCCCGTCAGGACTGACGCCAACAATGCGACGGCAGGTATGCCGATGATGATTGCAAACAACGGAAACATTCTATCACAGGTAAAATATGGCGACAATGGCGATCATGCCGACCACCATTGCTATTATGTAGACATTTGTCTGGCCATCCTCCGCCCTCCTCAACAGGTAGGCTGCCTTTATCGATAGCCCGGTGGCATAGCCTACAGCACTGCCCAATAGGCCATCGAATGCAGAGACTGCGGCCGCCGCTGAGAAAAGAATCCGGACCAAGAGCATATAGAACATGTTTATGTAGGGACTCGAATATGCGACCCTGTTGAAAAACCCGTTGGCTGTTTTTGCCCTTGCTCTTGCCGGGACATTCCTTCGATATAGGAAATTTGCGAGGTAGCCGCCTGCGGCTATCGTGGCCGTAACGGCAACCCATTCTCCAAAACTTATCGCGACGGGATGAAATCCGAGATAGCCGGGAAGATAGAGGTATGTCAATGAGGAAAGAGCGGCGAAGATGGCCAGCAATAGAACAGGGGATAACATTGACAGAGGAATTGTCTTATAACCTATCCCCACATCTGTTTCTGAGACGTTAGGAGTCCTATGCAGGGGAATGAAGAACCAGCGGAATATGTATATGACGCTTACGAACTGCACAACCAGCAGCAGGGCATACATCGGCAGGGTGTTAGAGGATGCATCCACTGCCGCCTTCCCGAAGAACCCTCCAAGGGGGAATAAAGCGGCGAGCGAAAGGACGCCGACAAGTGTCGCACCCATCAGCAGCTTTCCCGACCCGTCCCAGTAAATGGAGGTTATGTCTGTCCTGCCGTCATTTGCCTCCATCATTATCCCTGAGCTCATGAAGAGCAGTGCCTTATAGAACGTCTGCACTACGAAAAGGAGCAGTGCAGCCACAACCGAACCGAGACCTATAGCCACGAACATGAGGCCGAGATCCTCCATGGTGGAGTAGGCCAGTATCCTCTTTATGTGCTTCTCGGAAAGCGCGTTTAGGGCACCTATGATCGCCGTTGCGCTCCCGGCAACAAGGAAGAGGCCGAGCAGGGATGCCTCCTTATACAGAGGAAACAGCACGAGGACAAGGAATACCCCTGCCTTCACCATTGTCGACGAATGGAGGAATGCCGATACGGGAGTCGGCCCTTCCATAGCATCAGCGAGCCATTCGTTTAGCGGGAACTGGGCGGATTTTGTGAATGCTGCGACAGATATGAGGACGAGCGCGGCGTAAAGGGCTGGGGATGCTGGGGCATGGAGTACCACGGAGAAATCCAGGCTGTTGTAAGCGTGAAAAATCAAAATAAGGGCGGAGAGCATCGCCAGGTCCCCTGCAAGTATGGTCGTTATCGCCTTCCTTGCCGCCTGCGATGCGCTTTCCTTCCAGTACCAGAACCCTATCAGGAGATAGCTGGTTATCCCAAGCATCTCCCATGCAACCATCAGCGTAAGGAAGCTTGCGGAGATGGCGAAGAGCATCATCGACGCGGCGAAGAGGCAGATCAGAAAGTAATACCTTGGCTGTTCGCTGGAAACCTTCATGTACCCCGAAGAATATACCAATATAAGGGGGGTCATCAACGCGACAATGACAAGCAGGAGCAGGTTCAACGGGGCCGTGGACGTAACGAAGTTGGCAGTGGCGCCCCCGAGGGAGAACCATGTCATGCTGTTGACTACGCCAGGGTACAAAGCCATGTATAGCACGACCGCCAACGAGGCGATGCTGGAGGCAATGGCGACATGCTTCACATATGTCGCCTTCCGGGCCATCGCAAGCGAGATAAATGCACCGGCAAGCAAAGGCACAATTGCGAATATCGGAATCATTTCAACCCCTAAACCTCGACAGCTTCGATACGTCAAGGCTTACCTCTTCCTTTACCATATATCTGTAGAACGCTATCAACGCCATCACCTCGGCAGCCGCAATCCCCCAGATCGAGAACAGGAGGGGGATGGCATAGCTGCTTCCGGAGACATCGAAAAATAGGACGGCGAGGAGCGCGGCGGCCGAAAGGGCGACCTCGACGAAAACCACCATCACAAGGAAGTGCCTTGTCGATGCCACGCCGGCTATGCCGATAGAGAAGACCGCGAAGGCCAATGCCAGCATATAGAGTTGAATCATCGCATCGCCTTCTTGAAAAGAACTATGGAACCTATCGAGATCCCGAAGAGGAGGGTTGCCAGGAGGTAGAAGGGGGCTATCCCGGACTCCATCGCCGCCTCGGTCGCACTGGCGGTCAGGGGAGTGAGGGGGAAGCTGCCGCCGAAAGCCCCGGAAGAGACCACAGGATAGAACAGCATGCCGAAAAGGACGAGGGAGAGGATGGCGCCGGCAAGCACATTGGAATGCTTGAAGCGGGATACGACTGCAGACGCTGAACCAACCATGAGGTAGGTCGACACCCCCCCGACCATTATGAACACCTGGACTACAGCAAGCAGCGGCTGCCCGAGTATCAGGTATACCGCGGAGAGCGAAAGGAAAAGGAAGGCGAGGGCTATTGCGACATGCATGATGTCCTTAAAGTAGAATATGAGGGAGGCAAATGCCACAGAGGCAAGGGCCCACAGAGCAAATACGACGATATCCAGCGCCATTCAGCATCACATAACTGATTCTATTCCTGGTCCTCAGGGCGCAATATGAACTCCCTGCGGTCATATTTCTCATAATCATAGTCCTTGGTGAGTATGAGGCAGTCCGTCGGGCAGACCTCCTCGCAGAAGGCGCAGAAAAGGCACCTCTCCAGATGTATCTCCGGCATCTTCTTTGTCCCTTTCTGCGTCTCCGTGTCCACCATATCTATGCATTGGTTCGGGCATATGTGGGCGCATGCGGCACAGCTTATGCAGGTGCTTATGTCGAGCTTGTGTATGCCGCGGTAGTTGTCGGGCTGGCTCTCCCGCGATTCCGGAAAATCCATAGTGAAGGGTTCCGACAGCATCTGCTTTACCGCGCTTGCGATGGACTTGAACACCATAGTGACCCCTGCCGATAGTAAATCCTTTCGGTGGCAAAGGATTTATATCTTGCCCAATTGAACCGCTGGGGAATTGGCAGACCCTGCACAGCTGTCAGATGTGAGGGCTATTTGACAAAGAGGAAAAAGTACGCCATGAAGTTCAGTATGGCCAATGGAAGGAGATAGCCCCACCCCAGCTTCAGCAGTTTGTCCAGGCGCATCCTGACTGTCGAGGCACGGATCACCACCACCAACAGCGCCACGAACACCACCTTCAGCGCAATCCATGCGAATGGCGGAAGGAAAGGACCATTCCACCCCCCGAGGAATAACAGGGAGATAAGGAGCGAACCGACGAACACCCGCATATAGTCGAGAAGCAGGGCGATGGCGTAGTAGGGGGAACCCATGTCGGTCATCCACCCTGCTATGAGCTCGCTGTCTGCTTCCCTTATGTCGAAGGGGGGGCGCTCCAGTTCCGCCAGCATCACTATGAAGAATATCAGGAAGCCGACAGGCATGAGGGCTGCAAACCATACGCTTTTCTGCGCCCCGACTATCGAAAAGAAGCTGAAGCTGTGGGACACCATGGCGATCGTGGCTATGACTATTATCAATGGAATCTCATAGCTCAGCAGCATCACTATGGACCTCTGGGAGCTTATGAACCCGAACTTGTTTCCGCTAGACCATCCGGCGAGCAGTACCATGAGGGGGGTGAAGGAGAGGAGCAGGAATACCACCACGAGGCCGATGCTGGAGCCGATGCCCACGAAGAAGGAGTTGAAGGGTATCAAGACGAGCATGAGGAAGAATACGGAAACGAGCAGGGGGAGGATGGACTTGAATATTGCGGTATCCGAACGCGCCAGGTGTATGTCTTCCTTAGAAAGGAGCTTTACAAGGTCCGCCAGGTTCTGGAAAAAGCCGTACTTCCCGACATAAGTGGGACCCCTTCTCGCCTGTATGCGCGCGATCAGCTTTCGTTCGACCCACCCGAAGGTGTATGCGAACGCCGAAAGGACAACCGAGAGTATGACGGTGAATACCAGGAGGGATATAAGGAGGGAGAGCGGACCGACCAACGAGCCCTGTAGGTAGGGAGATAATACCGAACTTACATATGCATAATACTGCTCTATGGACGGGGAGGAGAACTGAAGCATTACCACAACCGATATAGATTCACTAGCAATAATATTATAGTTTTATCTTGAATCATGGGTGTGGTTCAGTGCTTAGCGAAACAGCAAGGAAGATCGTTGCGGAAGGGAGCATACGGGTGAAGGTGAAGAGAGCCGGGATGCTGCAGTTCCAGACCCTGGTCATACGGAGGGTGCCGCTGGGCAATGGCAACTTCGTGGAGCTATTCCTCGACAAGGTCATGGATCTGAAGGAGGTTATGAAACTGTCGGAATCGACGGGGCTACCGGTAGAGACAGAGAACGGCAGGGTATTCCCGGAAGGGACCGGCGCAAAGGACTTTATGGAGGAACCGGATGCCACGGGCTAGTTCGTCATGTTGAGATAGCCTGTAGCGGTCGCGGTCCTGTTGCCCGTTGCTGTATACCTTACCGAAAGGGCGTAGCTCAATAAGGCGCTTGCCAGGGGAATCGGGGGCGTGTAGCAGGCCACAACTATGTTCGCCGAAGAGGCCGGGGCTATCGTCGAATTTACAGTCTGGTTGCTCGCCACCTGGGAGAGGGAGCATATGGCAGACGTTATGTGTATGGTATAGTTGTATCCATTTGTAATGGATAGATTCACAGCGCTTGTGGAGGAATTTATCCCCTCGATCTTGCAGCCGAGAGAGGAATTGTTGAAAGCGCAGGAGTTCTTGAATGGGCTTGTCCATGACAGCGGCGTCTGGTTTATCCCCAGGCTTGCTATAAGGCTTGCGCCGTTCAGGTGGGCCAGCACGGCGTTGGTCTTGTTCACCAGGGAATATACCCCGACCACATAATCAGGGGTTATCTCTGTTGTGTTTATCATTGAGAAGTTGCTCGTTGATGAGGGTATCTCATATATGGAGCAGACATCCACATTCCTGCTCTGGTTGTATATCAGCCCCCTGCAGGTTGAATTGATTAATGAAATATTTATCGGTGTCTTGAGCTCCTTGAGGTAGGTGGCGAATAGCCCGAAGGAGTTCTGGAACATGTTCGCTATGGCGAGGCCGCTGCCGCTCTGTTCTATCATGAACCCTGTCTGGGAGGAATTGGTATAGACGAACCTTGACTTATCATTGAAGAGGGTCGTATTCGATTTGAGCATGTTGGTGAGCGTATTGCTCTCGGACGGGGAGAAGTTCCTCCCAATGAACGAGAGGCAGGTCCCGTCGGATAGGGAGTTGTTGAGATATGTGACAATCTTCGTCCATCCGCCGTCGTAAGCTACGCACATGCTGGTGTTGCTGTTAATTCTCGCAAAACTTGCAGTCTGGTTGCCTATCGTATGGTTTGTCACGCCGACCCTGAACGTCCCGAGGACTATATCGACCATCGCAGGGTTTATATCGCCCTGCATCCATGAGACATATGCCGATGTCCCGTTAGAATAGGTGACATATGCGCCATTTATCTCCCTTATGTAGCTGAGGAGGTCCGAGTACACAGCGCTTATCTCAGCACCATGGGCGCCATAGAAATTCTCCGCCATGCTCATATTGTATACTTTGTCGAGCACCTCCAGCTGGCTGACACCGGGCGTGAATATGGAGAACGCCTCTGTATAGTTTATCCCGTTATTAGGTATTGCCGTATAGACATTGGGGTGCTCTGGAACCAGGACGTTGATGGTTATGCTGCTCTGCGAAGCAGACCTGTTCGCTATATGGATCACATGTGCAGGATCCGCTACAGCATCAAAAGAGTAGTTCCCGCTCTCCCTGTACGTATAATTGGCATCCACCACCGCCTGCTTTAACGGAGGTATGCTTACAGTATAGGAATTGAGCAGCCTGCCGTTTATGTATAGGTCCAGCGGGAGATTCCTTACATATGATGAGCCGTTGTTTGATACAAGTATGCGCATTAGCGTCGTCTGGTAAGGGTATGTTGAATTGCTAGGATTAACCTGCTCCAGCCTAACGGTGATGTTATTGGACGTGTTCGAAGAAACATAGACGTATGCGAGTACGATAACCGCCACTACGGCTATGGCGACGTATAACAACCTTGCATCATGTACCTTCATCGCAAACTACCTTACGCCGAGCTCCTTTATGGCAGAGGTGATGCCCTCCTTTATCATGCCTACTTCGAAATTCAGATAGTGCTGGGCCCAGGCAGACTCATCATACTTTTCCACATTTGGCGGAAGCACCATAAAGTACTTGCCCTTTGAATTATCCAACATGTTTATCTTCTTCAACTGAAGGAGGTGGTACCTCAGCGTCTTCTCGTTTATAGGCTCCCAGATGCTGTCGATGTAGCTTTTAATCTCCTGCACGGTTGGGTCTTTCTTCTGCACAAATTGGAAACTGAGCATCGCGTCAAACACAGGTATAGCATTCTGCCTCGATTCGCCCGGGTTTATTATGCCAAGGCTTAGCGCGAGCCACCGCACTATCGAGCGCCTTGTCTCAAGCACCTCCTTGGGCAGCCTCAGCTTCCGCAAGGTTATTTCTCTTTCGATGAGGTGGGATTCGTTGAGTTCCATTGAAGCACGCAGCAGAATGATTATCCTCTTAAGTTATTGAAATTATTTAAACTTATTGTGAGTATCCCTATAGTTGGTGTACCGATGCCGCAAAACACGATAGATATCAAATTTGAGCCAACCCCTCCGTCAGCAAGCCTGCGGAATGAGGTTTACATGGTAATAGAGGTGAAGAACTGCGATGCGGCAAAGATATACTGGTGCGAATGCGAAGTGAATGTGAAACCCCCGTTGTCGCTATCGCATGATGGAGAGCTGAACACGGGTAAAACCAGGGTTGGGATGGTGGGGCCATCGCAGTCGAGGAGCAAGAAGGTAAAGATATTCACGAGACCAAACAGCACGCCTGGCAGCTACCACTTAGGCGTAATCGCCTACATGTATGATGAAGACGGCGCGATATCGGAAAGGGTTGAGAAGAAAGAGGATGTCGAATGCATGCTCATCGACAACATGGTAAGGTGACAGGTAGGCCGTTATGTCGGTTCTATGACGAACTCTTCGGGGATTTTACCCGAACGGGTTTCGATGGCTACAGATTCCATATGCATGACGGACGGTCCTGATGGCATGTCGACGGATATGCTTTCCTTGAACATATCCAGGCGTCCAGGGTCCCCATAGGCTGAGATCTTCACGCTTCCGTCTGGCATGTTCCTTACCGACCCCGTTATCCCGCACCTCTCTGCAGAGACCTTGACAAGCCAGCGATACCCAACACCCTGCACGTTGCCATGGACGACAAAAGAGACTCCCGCGACCCTTGCCTCTGCCATCCCGTTACCCCCTGGACTTTTGTTTTGTTTTCACCCTTCCCATGCCCCCCGTCCGGGGAGGGGGAAGGCTCTCGTATATTTCTGCCGCCCCCCTCAACATTATCATGGCGAAGAGCGCTGCAACCAGCAAGTACCCGACGATATGAGGATAGTTGGAGACGTACATCAATACAAGATAGGAGAATGCGGCAAACTTCAATATGTTGACAGTGGCCCTGCTTACATTGGACGAATAGACAGCCTTGGCAAACCTTGTCTTCATTTTAGACGAGGTCCCATGCGACCCCATGAGCGCATCTGCAAAGGCATGCCTGATCATAACAAATAGGAATAAGAAAAGGGGGATTATCCGAAGATAGGTGAAAAGTATCCAAAAGGAATATTCTATGACCCTGTCCCCGGCAACGTCAATTCTCGCCCCATAAGGGGCCGTTTGCGATATGCTCTCTTTTATAGTGCGTACGGCGCTTTGTGCTTTCGCGTTGCCGAAGGCGGATTTCAGGTAGGTGAGGAATCCCACGCTGCCATGGCTTGCCTCGCGGACTGCCAGATATCCGTCAATCCCGTCCGTTATGAATGCGATCGCTATGAGGACTATGGTGATGTAGGGATTTGCCCGGACAATGACGAGGTAGACTATCACGAGGGAAAGCAAGACTCTTGCCAATGTCGCTTGATCGCTGCTCCTCATTCAGCACACCAGATACAAAACTTCTTGCTGCTACTGTTATTTATACCGGACTGCCCATACCGAACATCGAAAGTATCTCCGCGGTCGTCTTGACCATCCCTATCCGGGGAAATATGAACTTTCGCGTGGATTCGTGCTCTTCGCCGCTCATCGCGCTCATGGCATCTATCGCAAAGAGCTGGTTGTAGCCATGCTGGTATGCCTCCCGGGCCGTAGTTTCCACGCCTATGTTCGTCGAGACGCCGCAGAGGACTATCGTTTTTACATTCCGTCTTCTTAGCTGTAGGTCCAGCTCGGTGCCGTAAAAGGCGCCCCACTGCCTCTTTGTTATTACTATATCGCTCTTGGTTGGTTTCGCCTCTTCGGAAAACTCGGCCCAGTCTTTCGGGCGCTCGCCAAGGTTTATCGCCATTGGCATATCAGCCACCGGTTTAAGCATGTCGTTGCCGTCCTTGGTGTCAACGTGCACCAAAAAAACAGGGGATTTTACCCCCCTAAACCCTGCCAAAAGGCGCAAGACGTTCCCAACAACCTCCGTGGTGGAATAGGGCTCCAATTTTCTTGCCGGGGAAACTATGCCTTTCTGTATATCTATCACTACAAGCGCCGTCTGTTTGAGGGCTTCGGGACCGTTAACCATACTCACAATATCACCATGTGCTTATGAACCTGTTAGGTTATTAGGATTTTACAAAGGGGCAGGGGAAGGGTTGTGCAATAACCCCAACACCCTTTGCATATCGCCTGCCCCAATAACAAACACCCTGTCCGTCTTGAAATAATTGGAGTAGAAGTCAACCGCCATGTCGTTGACAACCATGATCACCCTGGAGAATGTCAGGAGCCTTTTCCCCACCATTCCCGCAGTTTTGCTTATGGATTTCCTGCCGGTCTCGTATTCTATTGCGATTTTTTCATGCCCACCGTAAACTTCTATGTCCGGACCTGTCGAATTGTTTACTATGCGGTGTTCTACAGAATTGGCGGAAAGCATCTCAGATATCTTGAACACGATAACCTGGTGCTCTATACTTGTCGCCCCGCTCATGCGCATTATCCACCTCTCAGGCACGTCGCCGGAGGGAATATCGATTTGGTCGATGGACCCGTCAGATAGCAAACTTTCGACAACACCCCTGCACCCTGGCCCAAAACGTTTTTCTATTTTTTCATAACGCACCGGATCCCCAGCCATAAACGCCAAGAGCTGGGATGCGGTTACATGCTGCCCCATTTTTGCCACGGCCGGGTGGCCGAAATGGTATGTTGCTGCGCGGGTATTTATGAGAAATGGGTTCCGTATCGTATCGCTTATAATGATTGCCTGGTTTGGCCTCATCGAGTTCAACATCTGCTTTACCACGAATCCTTTTTCGTTGTCTCCCCCAGCCATAATATTGGAGACGTAGTTGATTTCCGACGGTTCCCTGGGATAAAAAGATATGAAAGTTGAGGCATTTGCAATTATTTCCTTCGGTAGCGATGTTGAGAGATGTGTGGCGATAATCACCCCGACCCCGTATTTCCTGCCTTCCTCTATCAAACGCTTTATCACAAGCCCTTCGACGGTATTGCCAAGTATGAACTGCGCCTCGTCTATGATGACGTAAAGTTTTATCCCCGATTCCTTGGGATTGTCCTTCATGGAATTATAGAGCCTCCTCAGGAGCTCGCTTATGTATATTATGCGGGACTCCCTAGACTTTGTCGATGCGAGGGAAAACGAATTTATCTTGGTCTTCATCAAACCGAAATCCATAACAGAATCGGAAAAGGACGCACCGTCGACAGCCGATATCCTTTCTTTCAGGTGCATCAGCGTGTTCTTTTCCGATAGCGTCTTTGAATTCCTGATGAAGATCGCCAGTTCCGCCAATAGGTCCTTTAGGGTGGGGGCGGATGGAAGCTCGTTCTGCATCCGGGTGCGTGCGCCTTTCCTCCTATATGCGTACCACATGCATTCGGAGAGCTTTAAAGTTTGGATATGGCCGAGGGAAAATACTGCCCTCAGGGTCCCCGACAGTTCTGATATCCTTTCGCCCACCGTGGACCCGTCAAGAGCGAACAGGTTTACCCCTTGCCTTGAGGAATCGTATACCCCGCCGCCCATAGAGGATACGATCTCGCTGTATTCGTCATGGGCGTCCAGTATTATCGCTGCCCTCCCGGATGCGAAAATATCCCCGACAATCGATTTCAGGAGAGTGCTTTTGCCGAACCCGCTCATGCCCACTATTAACATGTGGGGGTTGGAGTTCCGTTCCGGCATGATGGATACATCGCCATGCTTCCGTACCCAGCGCCATTGCGAGATTAACTCGTGCCTCCAAGCGGTAGAGGTAATGGCATATCTACGCGAAATCACAAATTCCGACTTTCCGAGATTGAGGTTAAGATACCCCATATTCCCCTTCCGAAAAGAAGGTAGGGCTCTTAAAAACCTTTTCAAAGCATTATATATCGTTTTCATATCGTCACCGTTTGGAGGTGTATCGGCCAAACATACAGGACAAGCGGGCATCGGCCCGTAATTTCAGAAATGCCAGGGTGGCAGAATCTGGTAACGCGCTGGTCTTGAAATTTTAAATTATCAAGAGCTGATTAATGATGCAACAAGCCAACCAGTGCCCTCACGGGCTTTAGGGTTCGAATCCCTACCCTGGCGAACCATAATGAATTTACAGGCCACTTATCGCCGGAAAGGCGGTTATTGACAAGTTTTAAATAATTACCCGCTAAAGGATATCTACCATTAATACAGCACCGGCGTTTCTTGATAATCAGAATCCCTACTGCTATATTTGCTTCCAGTGATGTTGATGAAAGCCATAATTTTATGCGGCGGCTTCGCCGTAAGATTGGAACCCATAACAAAATTCATACCTAAACCGCTTTTACCGATAGGCGGGATACCGCTTCTTGAATACATAATAAACGACCTTCACATAATAAGCGGCCTGGAAAACGACAACATAAGCAACATATACGTGTCTACCAACCACAAGTTCCACGACCAGTTCCAGCACTTCGTGGAAACGCACCACGTCCATTTCGAGAACAGCAAGGTAGAGGTAATAGCCGAGCCGACGACCAGCAATGCCAATAAGTTCGGAGCCATAAAAGGGATACTGTATGCAATAGAAGAGGCAGGGATTGACGACGATCTCATCATAATCGCAGGGGATAACTTCTACGACTTTAGCTTAAGGGAGATAATAAAGAAGTTCAAGCTCTATAGGAGGCCCGTAGTATGCCTCCACAAGGTAGATTCCAAAGAATATGCAAAGCGCTTCGGGGTAGTAGAGGTCGAAGGTGGCAAGATACGGTCTTTCGAAGAGAAGCCGGAAAACCCGAAATCCACGCTGATAAGCACGGGCATATACATATTCCCGAAAGAGATGCTATACCTTTTCAAGAAATATATCCAGGACAAGAACAACCCCGATGCCCCGGGATTCTTCATACAGTGGCTGATAAACAACAAGGTAGAGATATACGGGATTGAAAACGACGGGATGTGGTTCGACATAGGGAATGTCGAGATCTACGGAGAGGTGTTCGAGCTCTACAAACAGAAGGGATATGGAAAGGTAACCCACGTACCGAAATAATTTACTTGCTGTACGTTTCCGTGCAGTAGCTGCTGATGCAGGAACACCCTATATTTCCCATAACAAGGAACATAGGGCATAGATAACCTGTCTTGTTTTCGCCCTTGGTGAGATTCAGGTACTGGCCATAGTACTTGCCGTTTATACATATGAACTGCGATGGGAGATTGTTATCGCATCTTGAGAGAAGCAGCTTGGCGCACTGAAGGCTGGAGCTGCAGGAAAATTGTGATGCCCCGATCCCTATCCCGAATGCAGAAGCATGCGATATCTCGTTGGAATAGCTGTATAGCGTGGTGTTCGGGGGAACCGGTGTCTGGTTATGGGTCGCCGTCAACCTGCCGGGTATAGCGGCGGTGAATAAATAATACATGGCTGCTATGAAGACCACCGTGATTATATAGACTAGGGCGAGACGTCGCTTATTCTTTACCGCCTCTTTCATAGTACCGCCTCAGAGTTTGTATCCGGTCTTCCGCAGGAATATCTTCCTTTCTGCCTTCTCCCCTTCCCCTTCAATCCCTTTCGGGCTATTTCCGTCCACCACCCCCACGACAGCTTTTCCGAGGCCGGTTTGGGCAACAAGCACTTCGGTCGGATTCGAAGTTGCGCAAAAAACCACCGATACCTCGACGACGGACTTTATGGCGTTTATCACGTTTATGGGATACGCCCCAATAAATAGCACTACGAAGGTATGTCCCGCGCCTATAGCCATGGCGTTCTTTTTTGCAAGCGCTTCCATCTTCGGATCATTTCCTTCCCCCCGCACCAGGCAGGGGCCGCTTGCCTCTGTGAATGCGACCCCGAAGCGCACGGATGGCGCCGAATTGATCATCGCTTCATAGATATCCTCGACGCTCTTTATGAAACCCGCATGCCCCACCACCAACTGGACCTCCTCGGGCTTCTCGATGCGGACAGGGTTTATCAGGATAGCACCACCATTGACTCAATCATATTGGACAGCAAGATTTTTATACAGGACCCGATAAAATCTTCCGTTGGTCTTATGGGGTTGCTTCTCGTGCTGCTTCTGATAGTGGATATAGTGATATCGTTGTGGAACGCATACGCGAGCGGTTACAACATAGGGATGATTAGGAAATCGAAAGCCAAAGCAGGCGCGTTAACCAGGGCAGCCGCTTATTCGGGTCTTGGTTTGGGGTTCGCAGGGATCGCCTATGTCCTGATAATGGCAATAAGCTACATAGCCTATGCGCTCGGCTATGTAGGGGCAGGGGTTGTAAGCTATGCCGCCAGCCTAAACTTCCTTGTGTTCGGGTTTCTCATAATAGGGTTCGGACTCATGGTAACGATACAGTCGATCGCGATAGCCGTAAAGAAACGCAGCCTGTTCAGCATCGTGATCGCCCTTTGGAACGTGTTTGCGGAAGTGTGGGACATCGCAAGCTACGTGCAAGGATTCAAGGAGGCGACCGGGGTAATAAGAGGAAACAGGAACAGCAGGAATGGCGCGATCGAGATAACCCTAATATCGGTGCTCCTGGCTTTCTTCATAACCCATGCGGCATACAGGCACGGGCTCAACAAAGCAATGGATTCTGCCTGAGGGCTAGAACTTAAGGACGACCAGCTCTTCGAACGGGAACACCCTTCTAGATACAATCTCGGAATTAAGCAAATCCACGTCGGCAGGATAGTTGTTCAGAGAGCTTTCCAGAAGCAGCACCACATGTCTCGGGTTGACAAATCCATTATACGAATCGATAAACCTCTTTATGTAATGACGGCCGTCCCTGCCACCGTCAAGGGCGGTTTCGGTGAAGGAATCGGAAGGGAGATATGGAGGATTGAAGATTATCGTGTCGAATGACCCATGGATCCCAGAAAAAAGATCGCTTTCGATAAATTTTCCCTTCACGCCGTTTGCCGCCGAATTCGCCTCTGCACACCTTAATGCCAGTGGATCTATGTCTGAGAATGTCACGGCGCACCCTTTCCTGGCGGCTATTATGCCCTGTATCCCGCTGCCGGTCCCCATGTCCAAGACCCTGCCATAGGCATATTTCTCGACGGCATCTGCAAGCAGTTCCGAGTCTTCTCTCGGGTGGTATACACCGCGGCAAGCGCCTATTTTTACATTATTATAGCCGGACATGCCATCTAGGATACTTATGTCCTTTAGAATAAAAACCCTTTCCTGTCAGGAGGAGAGGGGCAGTGGTTACCCCTTGGTTGCGCGCCTTCTTATGCAATATTCAAAAAAATCCCCTCCTATGCGCACATTGAACTCTGTTACGGAATCCCTAAGCTCGTCGCGCAGGACGATCTCGCTCGTTTTCCTGCAGTTGACCTGGTCTATCACCTCCCTGACCAGCTTTCCCACCAGGTCGGTATCCATCGAGGAGACGCTTGCCGCTTCCTCGGCGCGATTCTCGTCGTGCAGGTCTTTCCCGTACAGTTCCCTGTTCATCTCTCCAACCACTGCAGTTATCCCATTACGAAGCTTGCGCTCCGCTATGCTTGTCGGCTCCATTTAGATACCCCTTTTGTTAACCCAGTTAGTTAACCCAGTTATGCGGCCCCAGGACAAGATACCCTATTTGGCGTTGTGCCAAACTTCCAGTAACCCTCTTATATAGCGTGGGTTTACGCTTTCCGCAGGATTATTTGTAACGGCAATTATATATACTTTACTACATGTTAGGATATAATGATAAAAAAATAGGTAATAAAAGAAACATTTTTATTTGTTGGCTTCCAAGATAAACATGCCGGGCAACTGGCGGCTCTAGATACCCTAGAGTGGCCGGCGAATAGGTCGCCGGCCGCATACCGGATCCTGGAATTACGTTGCCGTGACATTTGCCGCCGCATATGCCCCCCCGTCCCCTGTGACGGCCAGGTTGTACGGCTGATTGTTTATCATCGTTATGTTCCTGCAGAGGCTAGAAAAGGGCAGATGGCCAGGGATCTGCAAGCCGGGATTGCAGATACCGAACCCGACAGAGGAATTATAATCTAACGTTATGGTGTTCCCGGGGGCAAGCGAATATCCGCTTGCGGGCAGCGGGACAGTTGCCGAAGAGTTGCCTATGACGAATATCGGGATGCTCTGCAGGGGCAGCACCAAGGTGCCGTTTGGGGACACCATGAAGTTGAGCTGGTTGTGGAAGCTCTGCTGATAGACTGCGCTTTCCAGTATGTCGGTGCTCATGTTTGCGAGCGCGGCGGATATGTTGACCCCTACGCGTTTGAATATGCTCCCGTTTTCGAACATCTTCTGGAATTGGTCCCCGGTAAGGTTATACCCCTTCAGCCCCGCCGACCCCATGTACATGTCCCTGAAGATGTTCTCTGTCACCCCGGTGGTGATGTTTGGTACCTGTATAGGGGCTGTGTTGACCGAGTTGTTCAGGTACTTCGATGCGTTTTCTGCAACTATGCGGCTTAGGTTGACGCTTGAGCTGTTGAATAGCACGGTGTCGTTGCAGGAGTTGAACACCACGACATTCCCGTTTACCGTGTTTATGTGGAGGCAGGAAGGGAAGGAGACGCCAGGGGGCAGGGTGATGTTTAGCTTGGTGATGTTGAAGGGAGAGGTTGTTGAATTTGTCGATATGGTGTTCGTTGTGTTGAGCGTTGTGTTCGTAGAGGTATTGAGGGACGTGGAGTTAAACTGCTGGAGCTGTTGCTGGACCTGGGCGGATTTGGTGATTACAGATATCGCGGTGGTGGCAAGCGAAAAGGGCACTTTCATATAGCCCGACATCGTCAGGTGCCTTAGCGTGACAGATGAATTCGCGTTGTTTTTCACCGTTACGGCAAGGTCTGTCCTATTGCCGGTGATTGAGAGGGTTGCAGCCGTTATCGTTATGTTTGGTCTTGCCGCATCCAGCTGCAGCTTTGTAGGTGGCTCTAAGGGCGCCATGGCCCCTATGCCCGTCATGCCTTCCTGGTTTATCAGGTTCTTGTTTATCGGTATCGCCCTTGCCGACGGTGCCATTACGAACATCCCATGCTGGGCAGTATAGACCTCCAATATGGCGGGCGTAAGATCAACGAGGACCCCCCCGTATGAAGAATTCGTCTGCCCCGTGACATTGACGACCACCCTGCTGTTTTGCATGCTGACGTTGTAGGTCGTATTCCCGATTGCTATTTGTGCGGAGGTGATATTGAAGCTCACCTGGTTCACGCTGACGTTGTTGTTGAAATTGAAGATTGCCACGGTCTTGGCATAATCGGTAAGGTTAAGGAGGTTTACCGTTCCAGTGATATTTTGGCTCAGGAACTTGCTCCCGGTCCCGGGCACATGGACGCCTACCGCGTCATACGAGACCGTTAACGAGGACGTCCCCTGGGGGACGGTTGGAGGATCCGTCAGCAAGACATAGAGCTGGTTGGGCGTCGTAATATTGGATATCGTTATCGTCGAATTGGAGAGGGTCTGGTTGGCAGAGGGAAGAGAGGTGACTGGCGTCGGCTTCTTGGCCGTCACCGTATGCGGCCTTGGGGCGAACAGCACGACGAGAAGCAGACCGGCCAATACTATGGTTACGGCGATGAGCAGGAGGTTTCTCACTTTCATAATGATCCCTACTTTCTTGTGTGACAAGTTATTTAAACTATTACAAGCAGGCAGAATCCAAGGATGAAAGCCCATTCATCGGTTACAGAAAGATATTCACACAGGAAAAAGAAGGTGCCAAACAGCAATATGATTTCCCACCCGAAGGCAGTACACACATATCGTAGGCAGGCTTAGCTTCCGAGTTCGGAATGGGATCGGGCGTTTCCCTGCCCCTGTTACCGTTTGACATTGATATATTCTCCCGCAAGGTTTTTATTAAAGGCGGGAGCGGATGTTGAGAGAAGTACAGGGCTACTCCTCGCCCATGCCTCCCATCCCTCCGGGCATCCCTGCGCCAGGGCCGCGTGACCTGCTCCTGGAGCTTATCATATCGTCTATCCTCAGGATGATTTCCGTGGCTTCGCTTGCACTGTTTATTGCCTGCACCTTCACCTTCGACGGCTCGATGACGCCCGACTTCGTGAGATCCCCTATCGACCCCTTGAATATGTCCACCCCATACGCTGTCCCGCCCTTGGACCTGTGCTTATTCCTGAGCTGCACCAGGGTCTCTATCGGGTCCATGCCTGCGCTTTCCGCAAGCGTCTTGGGGATTATCTCGAGCGCATCTGCAAACTTCTGTATCGCCAGCTGCTCCCTGCTCCCGACTTCGCTGGAGTAGTTCCTGAGCCCGTTTGCCACGTCTATCTCTATGCTGCCCCCGCCTGTGACGCACTTGCCGTCCTTTATGACACTTGAAAGGGCGCCTATGACGTCCGCTATCGCGCGCTCCGCCTCGTCCACGACCTGCTGGCTTCCCGCCCTCAGGAAGAGGGTCACGCTCTTCGGGTCCTTGCACTTCTCGACGAAGACCATCTGCTCCCCGCTTATCTTCCTCTCCTCCACCATCCCTGCGAAGCCGAGGTCTTCGGGACCGAGGTCCTCAAGGCTCGTCACGACCCTTGCGCCGGTAGCCCTTGCCAGCTTCTCAAGGTCGCTCTTCTTGACGCGCCTTACCGCTATTATCCCCTGCTTTGCAAGGTAATGCTGGGCGACGTCGTCGATCCCCTTCTGTGCGAATACGACATTGGCGCCGCTCTTCTTTATCTTCTCCACCATGCCCTTCAGCATCTGCTCCTCCTGGTTCAGGAAGGCCTGCATCTGGTCCGGCGAGGTTATCTCTATCTTCGCGTCCGTCTCCGTCTTCTCTATCTCTAGAGGGACGTCCAGCAGCGCGATCTTTGCATTATGTATAGACTTCGGCATCGAGGGGTGCGTTATCTCCTTGTCGACAAGGACCCCGTTTATCAGCTGCGTGTCCGCTATGCTTCCACCAGCCTTTTTCTCCACCTTTATGAAGTCCGTATCGATGACCATGTTCCCGCTGGCATCCTGGGCGATTATCTGCTTTATCCCCCTTATCACAAGCTTTGCAATCTGCAGCTTCGTTGCATCGTCGCCTATGTTCTTCGACCCCAGCGCAACCATTGCTATCTTCTGAAGTATTGCCTCATCGGCAGCCTTCACCTCCCTCGAATGCTGGCCCACTATGTCGACCGCCTTTGATGCGGCCATCTTGTATCCGCGCACTATCGTGGTGGGGTGCACGCCCTGCTCCAGCAGATCCCCGGCGCCCTTCAGGAGCTCCCCTGCAAGAACTACGACCGTTGTCGTGCCGTCTCCGACCTCCTTGTCCTGGGTCTTTGCTATGTCGACCATTATCTTCCCGATAGGATGCTCGACATTCATTTCCTCTAGAATCGTCGCGCCGTCGTTGGTTATCACTATGTCCCCGAGGTCGCTGACCATCATCTTGTCCAGCCCTTTCGGACCGAGTGTCGTCTTCACCGCATTCGCGACAGCCATGCCCACGGCTATGTTGGTCTTCTGGGCATCCCTGCCCAGTATCCTCGACGAACCTTCAGGCAGCAATAGATACTGTTGTCCCCCAAACTGATTTTCTGGCATTATATACACCTTTTATTGATTACGCATTATAGAGTTAGACCGTCATCGCCATTCAGATATGCCCTTTACACACCAAGACAGCAACATAGGATAGATGGCCCGAAGGTCCCTTACTATCTATTGCTGCTTTGTTTATTTATATCTTGCTGTTTGGGATTTTTCCTTATGTTCGTTTCCAAGGGGCAGGGGATACCGTTGCCATCCGGGCACATTGCTATCCGAGCAGGTTCTGCACGATCCCGAGATATGCGTCTGCCGCTTCCCGGTCTTCCAAGACGGCCACCTTCCCGGAGTCGGAGCAACTGTTGAAGATATCATCCCTCTTGACGGAACCGAGCACGTCTGTCCCTAGTTCGTCCGCTACCGCTTTCGTATGCTTGCTTATCTCGCCGGAGGACATATTCTCCACGACCCCGAGGATGGGCGCCCCGAGGCGCTTTGCCATGATTCCCGAGCGGATAGAATTCACAGCCGATATCTTCTGAGGGGTGGTGACAATCACGAAGCCGTCAAGGCCCAGCAGCTGCATTATGGTCAGAGGAGAATCAGAAGTGCCGGGGGGCAGGTCTATGACCAGGTAATCGAGATCCCCCCATTCGCTGTTGGCAAGCAGCTCCCAAACCATCTTCGTTATGATCGGCCCGCGCCATATCATCGGCATCTTCATCTCGTCTACGACCATCGCGGTGGAAAGCACCTTGACCCCCTGGTGGACTATGGGACGCATGGGCTGCACGGAATCGAGCTTTGCAGACTCCATGCCAAGGAACATCGTCACGTTGGGGCAGTCGATATCCGCATCAAGAAGCCCGACAGAATGGCCGAGCTTGGCGAGCGAATAGGCGATATTGACTGCGGTCGTCGTCTTCCCGACCCCGCCTTTGGCGCTGTATACGCCGATCTTATGTTTTATCGACGATAATTTCTTCTTCAAGTGCTCCTTCTGGGCTATCACGCGTGCGAAGGAGGGATGCATATGTCCATTGTCCATTTTACCACAAACAGGCGTCTACGCCTTTATCGATGATGCGTCACTATGGTTAGTTGCTAGGGTTATTTAGCGTATGGAACGGCAAAATTATATTCATGTGCATTTTATGTCCAGCATGTTTGGTGGCGGTCAGGAAAGGCCATGACAGCGGAATAACTATTTTACCGTCCCGAAGGTCACGCTGGGCATTACACCCGCCGGAGGATAGGCGCGGATGCGAAGCCATTGGAATTCTGGATTATTTGTGTCAGGATCGCCACCGTCAAATATTCCGAGAAAGCCGTAGAAATTTGAATATGAGGGTGCCGTAACATTGCTATTTGATGATGTGCCTGTTTGATAATTATATGCATACCATTGAGAACCAGAACCGAGCCACGCAAACGAAAAGATTCCTCCGAAATTTACCGTTGTGGAAGGGGTTACCGCAACATAATTATCCCCGTCATTACTATTACTAGCATATGCGCCGTTTAATGGAGTAGGAGCACCGTTATTATAAAAATTATTTTCATAGCTGTTGTAAAGGGTGTTCTGATACCCCCTGCTTGTAGTTGTGCTCCAACCCAATCTTGGACTATACGGTGTTGCTATTGTAGGCGTATATGCTTCTATAATGCTTGGTTGTGGGGTAATGTTTGTGGCGACATATGCATAACTCGAAGTATAGTTTTTATACAGAAATGTCATCCCGTTGTCGATAGAGATTCCGTCACCGAATGTTGCTGATACAAGGCCATTAGGCAATGTTTTCCCAGCAAAGTTCCAATAGTTGGTGAACACGCTCACGCCGTCGTCGTATTCGGCGTAGGAGGAGCATGCGCTTGTCGGGATGGACCCGCAGGGAAGCTGCGGCGCCTCCCCGGTGGAGGCGCTGTTGAGCACGTTTATCCCCTTTGGCGCGAACCCCATGTAGACGGTCATCGTGTTGCCGGGAGTTATTGCGGGGAGCTTTATCCAGTATAGGGAATTTGTGGACGTATAACTGTTGTTGTCCTCGAGCCAGGAGGGTATTATCGTGCCGTTGGCGTAAAAGAAGAAGATGTTTTGGAGATTGGGCGATTCGTAGGTCTTGTATGCGCTAGGGTCGAACGCGACCATCTGCTGGAAGGGCGAAGGGGTAGAGAGCGTCGGGTTGGGGTTGGTGATGTTTACCGGCATGTAGTTGAAAGATGACTGGAAGGGGTTGCTTCCTGCCCCTACGATGGTCTGTGTCGATGTTCCCGTAGACTTGTATGCCCCCTTGCAGCTGCCAGGGTTTGATTGCGAGGAGCAGATGCTGTACGTTATCGTGAACGAATCGTAGACTGTCGACCCTATGCCGGGTTCGAGCGGCGTAGGTATGTATACTATGCACGTCGCCTGCGAGCCGCTAGGCAGGTACCACGGGAAGCACTGCCCGGTATAGTTATGCTGCCCTATGGAACCGACATTCGCTACGCTGAGGTTTATGGAGTTGGTAGGGGTCAGAAAACCTTTCGAAAGGGATATCGGCACCCCCAAGTCGTTGACAAAGCTCACGGCATAGGTTATAGGGACGGTGGGGCTGTGCTGTGCGAGCAGGGGCTGGCTGCAGGGGAGCGCTGGCTGGAACTCGCAGCTCGAGGAGAGGTATGTCCTCGGGGATTTCGCGAGCGCGATGACGAATATGAGGGAGAGGGCTATGCCTATCACAAGGAACGCCCACCCATATACCGTAAGCATCTCTAATGCGGACTGGGACTTTTCCATTTTGACCATGTTATAAAGCTATGATAATAATATAAAAACTCTCTTAACAGTAATAACTTTGTTGTTTTGGTTTTTAGGGAAAGTGATGCCATGAATAAATTCTCGGGGATTACGAAGCTTACGCGGATAGAGCATAGCGCAATGCTTGTGCTTGCCGTGATTGCCGCCGAAGCGATCTCTGGAACCGTGCCTTCGCTGTCACCGCTGCTGGTGAGCCTCGTCCCGCCGGTATTCATAAGCGCGGCGGCCTTTGCCATAAACGATTACTTTGATGTGGAGGCGGACAGGGAGAACAGGAAGACCGAAAGGCCGCTGGTAAACGGCATCGTCACGCCCAACGAGGCCCTCTTCATCTCTGCAGCCGGATTCGCCATAGGAATCGGCACGAGCCTGTTGATAAGCAGGTATGCATTTTATATCGCCCTTATGTTCTCCGTCCTTGCGGTGATGTACAGCGCCAGGCTGAAGGATATGTTCGTCATAGGAAACGCCTACATAGCGTTCACGATGGTCATACCCTTCCTCTATGGGAGCTATGCCGTATCAAACAGGATACCGCTGAGCATACTCGCCATAAGCGCGACGATATTCTTCGCTGGGTTTGCAAGGGAGATACATGGGATGGTGAGGGATTACAAAGGGGATTCGAGGGCGAGGGGGTCGAAGAACCTTGTAAAGGCCATAGGGACGAGGAATTCTTCATTGGTGGCGGCGGCATTCTATGCCGCTGCAGTTGCATCGACAGCCGTGCCTTTCCTCTATCTCCCGCCGTTCAGGATGAACCTCGCGTACATTATTCCGCTTGGTGCGGTCGACCTGGTGCTGGCCGCCATAGCTGTAGCCTACATCAAGGCAGACAGAAGGAACAGGAAGTTCTACGACTTTGCCAGGAACGCAAGTCTCTTCGCGATGGCAATAGCGGTGCTGGTATACCTTGTTTCGGCGGTTGTTTATGTACCGGTATAATCGGGGTCAGTGAAAGAGATCGCTGTCTCCGCTGCCGCCCTCGTTGAAGTGCGGACTGCCGTCCCCCCTTCGCTCCCTGATAGAGCTGCCGGGGCCGACATCCACCCTATCGACTCCGCTCTCCCTGTCCCTCCTTAAGAGAGGAGAAAAAGAACCTTTCACCACCCCCACGGGCAGCTTCTCTGTTTCCTTTGTTTTGATTGCCATTATATCATCAATACCTTTAACCTCCCAGAAATATTTATAGTTTTTGGAACCTATACTCTGTTGATATCTTATTTGTTGCAAATGAGAATTAGAAGCAAAGCCGCAGAAACCAATCCAAATACCCCCATAGTGTATTCATCTATACTCCATGTGAAAGATATCAATGAGCTGAACCGTATAATATTAGTTAGGAAAAGTGTAGTAAAGTTAGAATTTTTAGGTGCTGTTGGACTCCAAAATAATGACGAAGACGATATTGTAGCCCCTGATGGAATTCATAAGAAGAAATAGAGAGAACATAGCTGCCATAGTGGGGGATACGCCAAAAACCTCACACATACCAAACAAGATAAAAGGTCACTTCTTTATCCCATATATGACTATTAAAGAGTTTGAGGATAAACGTAGTGCAATAACACTCATTAGGTGCTAAGACGGGAACAATAGAACTGATATCTATCGTCTACATATATGACAAAAATGGTAATGTGTTATTGACAAGGAATTCTGAAGCAAAAGGGGGTAGGTGGGGAATGCCTGGAGGGCATATAGGATTTGGGGAAACGATATTCACTGCTGCAAAGAGGGAGTCTCTTGAAGAGGTGGGCCTTGACGTGAAACCAATCGGTGTTTTCGGTATGAATGAGAATGTACCTAAGGACCCAACAAGGAAGCATTACATTTTATTCCATATAATTTGTTCTGCAGATTCAACTGATGTGAAAATCGATGGAAAGGAATTGGTTGAATATGCTTGGCTTTCTCAAGAGGAGTCTATGAACCTTTTGCATGCGAGTGCATATAAAGAAATAATTAGAGAGTACGCCAATCAGTCTAAAAAAGGAAAGATTGAGTGGGTCTTTACACCATCACCGTAGCTAAACATAAGATGATGAGTAATTTTATGCTAGAAAAGGCTCGCCCTAGGAAGGACGCCTGTAAATTAACAGTCCACCCATGATATACAATGCAATACACCCACTTAAGAAAACGTTTAGGAACCAACATTCTGTAAGTAATATGAAAAGCAAGTATGAATAGATATGTAGCGATAAAAGATTAACCCGAAACGTTATTCTGGCTTTGCAGTTCATACTGCCATGTTGAAGGAAGTAATAGCTAATTAGATAAATAATCGAACGTTTTGGGCATAAAAGAGGGTTTGTTGAATTCTACAGAAAGCTGATACTTCGCCGCAGCCAATGATGGGATGAAACGATTCGATAGCCATCTTCGTCCGGAAGGGGAACCTCCTTGAGGCCGTTCTGGACCCTGCGCCCGAGCGAACTGACGCTGTTGTACCCGACGAACACTATCGTGTTCTTGGGATCGTCCGCAAGCCTCTTGAAATACTCCAGGCTCGCGCCCCCGTTCATCATGCCGCCGCTGGCCAGTATTATAGATGGCCCTTTCTTGAAGACCTCCCCCTTTCCCGAACCGCGCAGGGAACCGAAATTGTTGGCATATGAAGGAGAAAAATGGAGAAAGGATAAGCAACCGCCGAAAGATTATTGACAGCTCACTCTTCCGCGGCAGGGGCGGCTTCCGCTTTCTTCGCTCCCTCTTCCTGAGGGGCTGGAGCCTCTGCCCGCTTCTGGGCGGAAGGATGATCTGCAGGGCGCTGCGCCTGGGTTTCGCCGCGGCGCGGCGCGGGCTTTGCGCTCCTGCCGTCGTCCATCTTGGCCTCGAAACTGTCTACGCCATAGCTGAACTCGGCATCGGACTTTATGTCGCCGCGGTAGACGAGCACCGCCCTGGCAAGCAGGTAGAATATGAATGCCAATGACTTCCTGCCCCTGTTGTTCGAAGGGATTATGAAGTCGACGAACTTCGTGGGGTTGTCGGTGTCGCTTATGGCTATTATCGGTATGTTGATCTTGCTCGCTTCCTTGATCGCCTGCTTCTCGTTCCTGGAATCGCTCACTATGAGCAGCTTGGGCTCGGTGAAGTCCTCCCTCTTCGGGTTCGTGAACACCCCCGGGTTGACCCTCCCCTTCCTGAAGTCTGCACCTATTATCTCGGAGAACCTCTCTGCAGGGGTTATCGCATAGAGCCTGGATGCGGTGACCACGATCTCCTTCGGATTGTACTTGGCAATCATCTTGGCGGCAAGCATTATCCTTGAATCTATCGTCTTTATGTCGAGCCTGAAAAGGCCGTCCTCCCTCACGCCGTAGACAAAGCGCTTCATTCCGGGGCTCTGCGTCCTGGTACCGATATGTATGCCTGATCCGAGATAATCATTCTGGTCTGCTAGATGAATTTCACTTTGTTTTTCTTCTACCATATATAACACCTTTGGGGCCGCCGAGATTTTCATTGGTATTTTGAATTCCCGCAATAGTCTCGGGTCGCCAGCACCCCAAGCTGGAAGCCTACCAAGCTAGCAGACGGCCCCATAATAGCTGTAGCATATCACCATTTCCTGCCGATGGTCACGAACTCGTCTATCAGATCGACGTTGCCGAGCATCATGCGCCTGCAACAGTACCTCTTTATCCCGAGGCTGTCAAGCACCGGACCGGACTCCTCCTTGTCCTCCGTGGTCCTCTTCTTGTACTCCTCCCACTTGTCAGCAATCACTGCGCCGCACGTAAAGCATCTTACAGGGATCATCATAGCAACACCAATCATCTATACGAGGTCTGGAACCTTGCCCTTGCCTTAGGACCGAGGAACTTCTTGGGCTCGACCCTCCTTGAGTCATCCACAATCAGCGACCTGTCATAGTCCATTAACTCCTTCCTCACGGAACCGCTCTCGTCAAGATCGGCTATGCACCTTGCTATCGCGGCACCAACTGCCTGCGCCTGGGAGCTGTATCCCCCTCCATAAACGCTCACGGTTATGTCCGTCCTCTTCGATATGTCGTTGCCGAGCTGCGAGACCTTGATTGAGTTAAGCATCATCCCGCGTATCTCGGCGGGCTCTATTATGTTTATGTCCGTGCCGTTCACCCTTATCTTTCCGGTGCCCGACTTGGCGGACGCCCTGGCGACGGAGGTCTTCCTCTTGCTCTTCGAGAGGACGATGTGCTCTTTCTTCTTAACGGCCCTCTTCGGGGCCTTTTTCTTCTGTTTTTCTTCCTGCATCTTGTCTGCCATTAACTACACCGTATATCCCAGAAGGGATGATAGCTCCTTAACCGTCATGTATCCCGAATACATGAGCTTAAGGTTCTTCGACTTGGATTCGGCATTCACCTTGCCCTTGAACTCTTCAGGGGTGCCCATGAATACGCGGAGGTTCCTGTATGCGTTTTTGCCGCTCGGCTTCCTATAGGGAAGCATTCCGCGCACGACCCGCTTCACCAGCAGGTCAGGCCTCTTCGACCAATAGGGGGAATGGTCGGGGTTCGCTTTCTCTGTCAGCCCCACCCTTACGAAATACTTCTTAACTATCTGCTTCTTCCTTCCCGTTATGACCGCCTTTTCCGAATTAAGTATCACCACCTTTTCGCCTGAGAGCAGGCGCTTGGCGGACTCGCTCGCCACCCTCCCGAGTATCCTGCCTTCCGCGTCGAATATGTGGTATCCGCTACTCTTGTTCGTTTCCATGTGAACGCCATTACACTATGATCCTTATCCCTTTCTGCTTCAGCATCTCCTTCAACGGAAAGATCTTAGATCCAGATTCCATGAGGGATTTCCTCGCCTTCTCTGAATAGTTGACTGCCGCTATGTTGACCTTGTGGTCCATCTTGCCTATTGAAAGCACCTTGCCAGGGACGATCAGGCTCTCCCCGTCCTTGGAATATTTGTTGATCTTATGGACATTCACCTTTACCCTCTGCCTCTTGGGCTTTGTGACCAGCTTGTTAAGCCTCTTTGCCAGCGGATGCCCGTCGCTGCCCCTCTTGACGTCGCCAAGTACTGCGACCCATTCATTTATTTCATTCGCCTCTATATGCTTCATTACAACACCATGCGGGGGGCGAGATTTGAACTCGCGCAGTCTCTAAAGACACAGGAGTTCTGAGCAGGGAATACCTGCACCTCAGTCCTGCACATTTGGCCAAACTCTGCCACCCCCGCCCGTCTAGAGCTTTCCTACCGCCTTGCCTATCTCTTTAAGTTCATCCTTTATTACCTCGCAAGCCTTATTAATTATTTCTTTGGGAGGCATCTGCCCGAAAGACTCAACATAAAAATTGAAGCTCTCGCCTTCCTGGTCATAAGAGACAATACCGGGCTGGAACTTGGAATGCCTCGATGCCTTTCCGAGGACGGCCTTCCCCTCAGCCCTTATCTTCTGCCCCTCCGCGAGCTTTATCAGCGGGATATTCGGGTTCGCCACCTTCACTGCGGGGTCGGAGCTCACCAGCTCGGCGGAATATACAGTTTTCGGGCCGACGGCTTCGAGGGTGAACAATATCTCGTCCTCGGCGCCATACCCTTTGGACGGCGTGACCAATGGGACAAGCCCTATCCTATGGGCGATGTAGTCGTCGAACATCGCACTGGTATTCTCATAGAAGGATATCTTGTCTATCGCGAAGGTGCTGACGCTGTTGATAGCTGCGCGCCTAAGCGCATTGGCGGGGCCTGTGCCGGTTCCCTCCAGAGAGAACCGAAGCATGCCCTGGCCCTCTTCCTTGACCTCTATCTTCATCTATTCACTTAGTAAATTTAACAATCCGATTATCTGCACGTACGGAATACACGCAGAGGACAGGACATAACCGGTCGGACAAGGGGGCAATTTTCGCGCCTGCCATCTCCCAAAACGATTAATATATTTATAGACACTAACGTTTTTATACTTTGAGGTGGTCGGATGAGTTTTGAGGACATATTTTTACTGGAGATTTCAAAGGCGTCTGCAAATAAAAGCAGGTGGAACCTCGCCTATAGGGAGAGAAGGAATCTCTCGAATACCAAACTGGACAAATATGAAAATTCCATCTCCCTCGCGGGAGACGGGCATGCCGAGGGCAGGTATGGCCCGAGAGGGCCGAGATACATAACAGCGGCAGGGCTCACGTCCGGCCTCATATTTTCCATATACGAGATAAACTCTGCCAGCGCGCTGGTTACCAGGATAGAGAAGTCCATGCCCCCCGCATCGGTATTCGAGAATTTTTTCAAGAAATTCAAGAAGCCGAATGTAGAGGCTCGTTTCATAGGGCTCCAGAACGGAGATGGCACGGCTCCCCTCTATGGCGCATATGACATACTTTCCAGGCGCAAAATACCGATCTGCGAAGCAGATCTCTTCGGGGACGAAACCAGGAACCTGGCGATGGACCTGAAAACAGGGATGTTCTTCAACGTCCTCGTTGAGAATAGGCTCTACAGGCCAGGGGAGCTGAAGAACAAGGGGCTGGCTGTCGTAGGGGAAACCGGAGCCGTAGCTGCGCCCCAGGCAGAAAGGATGGAGGAAAAGAAGGAGACGTAAAGGAATCGCGTTCTGTAGTTAAAAGGGTTTTGCATGCACTACTATTGTTTCCATTCGGTGTCTTTATGGTTAGAAAAAAGGTTGTGATACTCGGGGCGGCAGGGAGGGACTTTCATGACTTTAACATGCTCTTCAGGGACAACAAGGAATACGAGGTCGTTGCCTTCACCGCGGCGCAGATACCGTTTATAGCGGACCGTACATACCCCAGGGAACTCAGCGGGAAGCTTTACCCCAGGGGCATAAGGATCCATGACGAATCCGAGCTTTTGGATGTGATAAGGAAGCACAGGGCGGACATATGCCTGCAGGCATACAGTGACACCACATACAACAACGTCATGCACAATTCTGCCATAGCTAACGCGGCAGGGGCCGATTTCTGGATCGTCTCGCCAGAAAGGACGATGCTCCGTTCCAAAAAGAGGGTCATAGCGATCTGCGCCGCCAGGACAGGGAGCGGAAAAAGCCAGACGACCAGATATGTATCTGAATTCCTGAGGAGAAAGGGGGTGAAGGCTGTGATAATAAGGCACCCGATGCCTTACGGCATACTCAAGAACGAGATCGTAGAAAGATTTGAAAGGAAGGAGGACCTCGACAGGTATAAGACAACGATAGAAGAGAGGGAGGAATACGAACAGCACATAAACAACGGATTTATCGTATACGCAGGGGTTGATTATGAGAAGATACTGCGTTCTGCGGAGAAAGAGGCTGACGTGATAATATGGGACGGCGGGAACAATGATGCCCCGTTTATCAGGCCTGACCTGATGGTGGCCGTCATAGATCCGCTAAGGCCCGGGGACGAACTGGCCTATTACCCAGGGGAGGTCGTGGTCAAGATTGCCGACATCGTTTTGATAAACAAAGCGAATTCCGTGACTGAGGGGGTTATAGCTTCGGCGAAAAAGCGGCTGGGGGAGATAAACAAGGATGCCGTGATCGTCGTCGCGGATTCTGAGATAAAAACAGACAACAAGGAGGGGATAAGGGGCAAGAGGGTCCTGCTTATCGAAGACGGGCCCACGATAACACATGGCGGGATGCCGTTCGGGGCGGCCATGGTGGCTTCGCAGATGTTCGGTGCGAAATCGGTAGTCGAGGCGCGTAAATATGCGGTCGGCACCATAAAGGAGACATTCGAGAAATACCCGTTGCTGAAGGAGGAACTTCCAGCGATGGGGTATTCGAAGGGGCAGATATCAGACCTCGAAAAAACAATAAACAGGGCGAAGTGCGACATCGTCGTCTCCGCCACTCCGATAGACTTGCGGCGCATACTAGACATACGGAAACCCATGGCACACGTAACATACGATCTGGCCCCGAGGACCAGGGAGTTCGACAGGCTGCTGGAGGAATTCGCGCGCAGCACCAGAAAGCAGAGGTAGAGGATGGAGATGGCGGTCGGAGGAAAATACTCGAAAGGCATGAAGGCGGGGCTCGCGATAGGGGTCATTATATCGCTCTACCTTACATATGTCCATTTCCACCCTGCGGCGCTCTACTGTTCGAACAGGGGGATAATTGATTGTGCGACCGTGTTGGGGAGCAGGTTTTCGATGGTGTTCGGCATCCCGCTTTCTGTTTATGGGGTTGTCTGGTTCTTGGGCGCCCTGGCATTCTCTTCCGCCAGGGGGCCTGCAAGAAACATCTGGGCGATAGGAGGGATTGGCGGGGTCGCTTATTCCATGGCCGCCATGTCGGTCATCGGCAAGATATGCATATATTGTGCAGGGGTGGACACGCTGATCCTGTTATACGTCGTCTATTCCATATTTGGAGGAGGGAGCCCGACAACGGATAACACATGAAATGCAGGAAAGGTTTTTATTCTGCTCTTGACAAACCAGAATATTATGGGCCCATAGCTCAGGTTGGAAGAGCGGCTGGCTCTTAACCAGTAGGCCGAGGGTTCAAAATGGATCTGTTCCAGGGATATCCCTCTGGGCCCGTAATATCAAGGCTGCAGCCAGTCTATCTCATAGTACTCGTATTCGCTTTTCGGCAGGTCTATCCTCCGAACCTTGTAATAGGTGACTGCCGTTTCTCTGTCCGCAATCGCTATGATCAGCTCGAGCTTGCGCTGCTTGGCCTCGTTTATTATAGCGGAAAGCTCGCTGCCCCCTATATACTCGTTCTCGCTCAGGGAGAGCATCGCGAACCTCGGGCTTTCCGAATTAGGCACCTCGATGGTGCCGTTTTTCCTATGAAAGAGGATGAAATCTATCGAGACGTTCTTCTTCCTGCTCTTGCCGGGTATTGCCAGGATGAAGGTCTTGCGGACGGAGTGGGCGACCCTTATAACCCTTGCCCATTCGGACGTCAGCATCTTTACGTCGCGCGGAAAGACATGCAGCACGTGCCTTGAGTGCACCCATGTATTGTCGGTCTTCTGGGGTTTCGCCCCGGGGAAGTATATCCTGAAATGGGTCCCGAACTTGAACCCTGTTTTTATTATGTACCCTTTGCTCCTCCAGTCGGAATATACGTTGTAGAGCTTTGTGAAGTCTTCCCGGCGTTTGGTCGCGACTTCCATTATTCCGGCCCTCTTGTAGTTTACCACTTTCAGCACCCCCGCATCCATAAGGAACAAGGTCTCGAATATGTCGAGCTTGTTGAGGATGCCGTGGTTATCCACCTTGTAGGTCCCGTACTGGCCGAACCACCCCTCCGCATATACCTCTTTCCCATCCTTGTTGTTGTCCACCACCGTCGTGAGGTCGTCCGGGAAGAATAGCCCTTCCATATGCCACCCCTTGAGGCTGAAGGTGGAGGAGGGATACCCCTTGAGGGGGATCTTATAGCTCTCTTTCTGGGAAAATTTAAACTTTGCATCCTTTATTATGAGTCCCCTGTCCCTCCAGTCCTTGTAGGTGAAATATCTCGCCATGAACTTCTTCTTGCTCACGTACGCAGAGGCAAGGTCGTTGAAGGGAACTTTCAGCCCTTTTGGAGTCGAGCAGTCGGCGTTTCTTACATCTATGAGGAATAGCGCCTCCTCTGGGAGGAGATGGAGCTTCCTGTCCTTCATCTCCCCAAAATGGCCGGACCGGAGTATGTCGATTGTTGACTGGTCCTCGGCGTATAGCCCTTTTTTAGCATTAGATATAATCTTCAGGACCATCAAAGCACGGCCTAATCGGTTATGCCCTTAGCCGTTATCTTTATCACGCATTCCCCTTCAGGCATATTCGGGGAATCGACAAGGCGCACTATCCTCTTCTCTTCCTTGCTCTTCCGCATGTACAGCCTCGTTGTAGCCGCATGCGCAAGCACGTTCCCCCCTATGGGGGTTGTTGGATCGCCAAACATTATCCCGGGGTTGTCCATCACCTGGTTTGTTATGTATATCGCCAGGCCATACTTGTCGGCGAGGGTCTGGAGGTGGTGTATGTGCAGGTTCAGCTTCTGCTGCCTCTCCCCGAGAGCGCCCCTGCCGACGAACTCCGACCGGAAGAGGGAGGTGATGGAGTCGACGACTATCAGCTTTATGTTCCTCTCCACTATCAGCTTGTCTGCACGCTCTATCGTAAGTATCTGCTGGGCGGTGGTCGCTGCCCGCACCACCACTATGTTTTTCAGCACCTCGTTGGGGTCTAGCCCCGCCCTCTCTGCCATGCTTTCGAGCCTTTCCGGCCTGAAGGTGCCTTCCGTATCCACGAACAGCACATTGCCGTCCATCCCCCCCTTGTCTTTCGGAAGCTGGACATTCACGGACAGCTGGAAGCCGATCTGGGACTTGCCGCTAGCGAACCTGCCATATGCCTCGGTTATCCCGTTGGCCTCGACGCCGCCGCCTATCAGTTCGTCAAGCGCGCTTGAACTGGTCGTTATCCTGCCTATGTTCTTCCTCATTTCGGAGATCACGTCCCCTGTCGAGAAATTGATCGTTGTTGCGTCTATCGCCGCCTGGACCGCCTTCTTCGCGTTTTCCAGGCTTATACCTGCAGTTTCCGAAAGCTCGTGGGGAGGGGTTGTCGCCACCTTTTCCAGGGAGTCTATGCCTGCGGCCCTCAGCTTCTCCGCGGTAGTCTCCCCGACACCGGGAAGGTCCTCCAGCTCCTTTATCGCTTTCTCTTTCGGCATTTGAACACGGCATCTGGTTGAAGACATAACTATAAATAAGTCATGCGGCAAAGTAAAATATAATATCAAGACATATATCATACTGCTGGAACTCTTTTATTTGTTTGTGTCTGGTGCCGCAAAAGAAGTAGGAAAAGGCCAGCACGGATAAATCCGCGCTGGCAAGCGACCAGTTTTTACGACCCTCTTACAGTTCCAGGACATTATATCCTGTAATAAGCCTTTTGATGCCCATATTTAAAAAGCTTTCTAAATACCGGAATATTTCTCATATAAATGGAATGGTTTTATGGACTTTCTCACTCTTGACGCCAAAGGAATTTTCGTCGCCATCATCCTCGCGGCCCTTCTGCTGTTCTTCGGCGGAGGGATCCATGCAGCCGGCGGGTTCTTCCTGGTGATGATGCTGTGGTTCCTGTTTTTCTCAGCCATAACGACGCGGATCGGAAAGCCCATGAAAAAGAGGCTGAACCTGTACGAGAGCTCGAGGGGGTTTAAGAATGTGATAGCCAACGGGGCCGGGCCCTTGCTTTTCAGCATGGTGTTCTACCTGTCCGGCGGCAGCCCCTTCCTGCGCTACGCCGCAATCGTAGGGTTTGTATCAGGCATAGCCGCGGTGACCGCAGACAAATTTAGCAGCGAGATAGGAGTGCTCGACGGAACCCCGATAATGATAACGACCCTTAAACATGTCAAAAAAGGGACATCTGGCGGGATAACTCCGGTGGGTGTGGCTGCTGGGGCGCTCGGGGCTATCCTGATATCGGTGTCGGCGTTGATGTATGCCGGTATGCTCAACTCGTACGGGTCGTTGTTTAACCCCCTCGTCTTCGTGGCCTCCTGCGCGGCGGCCGGGATCATCGGCACGGTTGTTGATTCTGTAATCGGTTATTACGAGACAAACGGGATAGGCAATAAACACACCACAAACTTCATGGCTGCCGTTGCCGGAAGCCTTGCGGGAATCCTCATCTATTTCCTATTTTTATGATCGTCGCAAGATTAGAACCAGGAGCCATAAACAAGCCTATGGTGGCCTCTTTTCCTCTATTATATGCGGGTACCGGGATTTGAACCCGGGCTACAGCCTTGGGAAGGCCGTGTCCTGCCAGGCTAGACTATACCCGCGCCATTATTCATCTTATATAAGTAGGGCTTTTCAGATCCTTCCCGAAATCCGGAGCACCGGGCACCGATATGCCCCCAGAAACCCCTGCCTGTTTTTCAAGCTCTTTTATAGAATCGGTTGTTCTTGTTATTATAGTATCCAAATTCGCTGTTGATATGTTTACCTTGAGATTGTTATTAAGCACTGTTATCACAGCCTTCGCCGCCGCCGCATCGAAATCAAGGAAATTAGACTCGCCCATCAAGCATATGCCATCGATGCCTTTCATCTTTGCGAAGGCGATTATAAGGCCTGCCGACCCCCAGATCATCCCTCTCGTCTCCCCAAACACCACACCGCATTCCTTGAAGGCATCTATCATGTGTTTTTTATTTACATTCCCAAAGACCCGGGGAGACTCGGTAACCATCCCTTCCCTGTTATAACCGCCTATTGTATAGATAGTGGTACAGTTTAGTTCGCCGGCCAGAAAATCAACAATCATCGAATTCACCTCATACTGCCCCTCAGAGGTTGCTGCCTGGGCATCTCCGGTTATCACTATGATGTCCCTTCTCTTTTGTTTTCCTTTTATCAGATAGAATTTGTTGCTTGGGATCCTTATCCCCCCGCTTTTCAACATCGTTACGTGGTGTGGAAAATGGGGAGAGTATAATGTGGCAAACTTTACACCCTTAAACTCTTTTATCATCTGGGTGGATATAAGGTTGCCCACATTGCCTATTCCAGGAAGGCCGACTATTGCCAGAGGGTTGTTTGTTTTTGGCGACTTGTGTTTTATTATCGTTGTTTTTGTTATCATCAGTTAAACCTTGTTTGTTGTTTTATTTAAACATATAATCTAGTAGGCTTTCTTTATCACGTTTTAGTTTCTCCTTTTCCACTTCAAAAGTTAGGTCCTTGGTTTGTTTTGATTTTATCAGCTCCACAACCTGCTTGATTTTGTTTTCAGCATCCATAAAGTCCTTTCCTTCTGAGCGCATGCGGTATTTGGGTGCGCTTATGTAACGTATATCCACTCCCGTCGTCTTTATACTTGAAAATAGGGATTTTAGCTCCGATACCCCTTTAGAGGTGTTTGTTGTTGATGTTATCAGCAGATAAGAAACGACATACCTCTTTTTCTTCTTATTTTCTTCTATTTCGTTGATTATCGTGTCTTTTATCAGTTTTGGGAGTTTTGAATTTTTGAACTCTTCTGTGTTCCTTATAGCATTACTTATAAGGTTTGTATATGTCCCGAATTCCGATCGGACGGTGTCTTCAAGCTGTTCCGGCTTTTCATCCTTCACGCTCTTTGATTTCTGGATGAACAACGTTTTAAATCTTTTTTCCAGGTTGTACGCCCCCATTTTTTCTTTTGAATCGGCAGGAGTTACTCTTTTCAGAGATATATCTATCGTATTTTTATCCTTGTCGAACAGGATAACCTTACAGACTATCTGCTGGCCTTGATGCAGAAATTCGTGTATGTTTTTTATCCACCCTGAAGAAACTTCCCGTATAGGTAAGAACGCTTCCAGATTATCATATTCTAGCAACCTGCAATAACCCCCAAGTTTTGTTATTTTTGTTACTTGTACTATTACAAGTTGGGAGGGTTTTGGAAATTTGTTTGATTGCATCTCACTATCATGCGTTGTATGCACCTTATTGTTTTAATTCAATTTTCTTCTTCGTACGGGTACCTAGCACGCGTTCCACACCATACTTACAATCTTTACAATAGAGGATCACTTTTTGGCGCTTGCTTATTTTCTTTACTTTGGCTTGCCCCTTTACCTTTCCAATATAACCCGTTCTCTTCCTCTGGGCCCTCCTAGTACCTACGCTCAACCCCGATTCTGGTTTTTTAGAATATAATTTCACAGTATGTGCTGTGTGTTTATCGCATTTAGGGCAATATGTTTTTACCTCTTTCACAATTTTCATAAAATCTCCTTTATAATATATCTATTATTACTATAGTTATTAAGTTTAAAGTATTTATCTATTAAGAACGCATATTTTTATCCCATATTTTAATAAAAATTAGTGTTGTTATTTGTCGTTTTTAGTGTTTATATAAGGTATTTTATATAGATTAAATACTACAATCTTATATAGGTTGTATAGTACATAGTGATGTTGTTTTAATTTTCAACCCACATCGATACATATAGAATTGGTTATTAAAAACTCCTTATCATCAGCATCGCGTATAGATATTATTTGGTTTTTTGATAGCGGCCCAATTTTACTATTACTAGGGAGGATTATTTCCGGGATGTCGTTCAGTACTTTAAGGGAGTGGTCATTATTTTTAGTAAAATTAATTTTTGATGATTTGTTCAGAGAGACCAGGTTGTTATAAAATTCCATTTCTTCTTTTATCTGGTTTTGTGATATCTGTTTACCATAAGCCACATATAACATTATTTTTTGTTTTCTTTTATCATACAGCCCAGTGACCAGCCGTATTGCATTTTCTTTGATGTTAGGTGTGTTACCTATTATCTGATTTGGGTTGTAGTTATTGATAAAACCAATGACATCTGTATAAAAATTTTTAGGAAGGTGTTGGAGTTCATTTGTTTTCTTCTCGTTTTGGAAAGCTTGCCATAAAACATTATACACTTCCTCATCAACCATCCCTACACCCCACAATTCCACTATTCATATCTTTTTTTATATATATAAGGATTGATAAATTCAACATATAATGAAATAATACTGAGTTTTTGAAATTTGTGAAAATAATACCGGAACTCTACCCTCCTTTCCCAACCAAAACAGAATAGCGAGGAATGGATTTGAACCATTGATCTCCGGGTTATGAGCCCGGCGGGCACTCCAGACTACCCTACCTCGCTTTAATAAAACAACGAAACAGACAAATTATATTTAAACCACATGTTATAATTCTTTCATTTTTTTGTTAGTGCTTTCCACTACAAGGTTTTCGGCAGATTTTCTATCAATCCTTTCCAAGTCCCTGCCACAATAACATTTAAAGTTTGACTCGAAAACAGCATCGAAATTCAATACAAGTTTATCATCCTGGTAACATTTCTTACAAATAAAATAATCATCACAACTATCTGTTATTATTGTTGTTTTGTTGTTTTTATTTATATATTCGAAAAACTGGTCAATTTTTGTCGTGTTTATACTCCAGAAGAAAGAAAGCCACCCTTTATTATCCTTATATGTATTGTAGTTTGTTATACCGTATCCTTGCAAAATGTTCAAGATCCTCCTAACACTGTTTATCTTCATATCTAATATCTCTGCAATCTGCTCGTCTGTTTTAGGTACAGCTAGCAACGATATAACCTCTGCTGCGCGTTTATTGACATTCTGCCCTATGTAGGAATTAGCCCTTTCATTACTTAATAATTTTTTAATAACCTCTTTAACGAAAATTTCATCGCTTTCGGCCTTTTTAGCTATTCTGAGTTTATTGTCTGCATCCCTCTTTTTTATCCTGGCGGCTGCATTGTCTGCCTTGATAATATCCCTTGCTTTAGGATTGGTGTTTTTAAGGTTTTTAAAGGTGTTTTTTGTTTTGATGATCTTTTTGTTGTTATTAACCTTCTTTACAACCTTTCTTTTACTTGCCTGTGCCCTCTTTACCTGTGCCTTGACATCTTTCTTACCTTTCTTAATATTCTTATTATATTTAGGTTTTTTATTGTTCATATACATCACAAAATCAAGAGCTATAGTATGTATTTTCTATTTTCTATTATTTAAACCTTCTGTGGCGTTCTCCCCTCTATTGCGCCGTTAAGTGTTTCCTGATCACACCTAACCTCATTGTCCTATAAAACCGCCATTCACCTAAAATAATCATGGTCTTGTTAATAAAAATGTAATCAGTTTTAAATATCTTCTCACCAAATATAGTTTAACGTCAGTATTTCTTGAACTAATATTTATAATCTGAAACAGTGATCCTGTGGGAATATACAAACATATAAAAGAAGCCTTTAGGTCTGAGTACAAACAAAAGGACAGCGCATATAAAACAAGGCTCGTGCAATGGAATGCCGAACCCACAGTGATAACCATAGATAAACCTACGAACATCCCGCGCGCAAGAGAGCTTGGCTATAAGGCCAAACAGGGCGTTGTGGTGGTAAGAGTCAACATAAAGAAAGGAAAGAAAAAAAGGGTAACCCCCGGCGGCGGAAGAAAGCCCTCAAGGAGCGGCAGGTTTTTCTCGAGAAAAAAGAGCATGCAATCAATAGCGGAGGAAAAGGCGAAAAGGAAATATATGAACTGCGAAATACTCAACTCATATTTCGTCGGCAGGACGGGCCAAAAGGAGTTTTTCGAGGTGATTCTCCTGGACAAATCCCACCCTGTTATAATATCAGACAAGGAATATAATCCGATTATCAACACCAACGGCAGGGCATTCAGAGGGCTTACCCGTTCTGGCAAACAGCATAGGGGGCTGATGAATAAAGGATACGGCGCAGAAAAACAGAGGCCAAGCGTCAGGAGCGCTACGAGGAAAAAGGGCTAATCTTTATAGTTTGTTGGTCTTGTTGGTGGGTTGTTGATTTATCTGACAATATCCCGCCGCAATAACAAAGAAAGGGACCTTCTCTATTCTTTTATCCAAAAACATTATTCAAAGACAAAAGAAAAAATAATTGTAAGGAGGGGCCATAAAAACATCACCGACATGATAAAAGACGCGCACAAAAAAGGCGCAAAAAACATAATTATTGCCGGTATGCAAAATGACCGGAGCATATCTGTCAGGAGGCTATTGCTGGTGGGAGACGGGGACTATCTCTGGAAAACGGATATCCCTCAAAAGGCGATTTAATTGGGAGCAAAAACCATGACCGGCGCCTATAAAGTGACAATGGTGCTATTGAAAAAAGAGCCGGCGCTTTATACGAAAATAATCGGCAAGGCGCGGCAGTACGAAAGAAGCGACATGCAGGTCAAGGAATCGAAAAACCGGATAACAATATCCATCACGGCAAACGACCTGGCCGCCATGAAAGCATCGATAAATTCTGTGATGCGGGATCTGCAAACATTGGAAAACGTTGTAGGCAGTCTACCGGCACCCAGCACCGGCATGTCCGATAGGTAATATATGTTTATTCCGCAATTACGACAAACAATATAAATATAAATATGTTCTCAATACTATAAAATTTACAATAGTCACACCGAGTGTTCTTGCACAGTTTTGAACAAAAATACGGCTAAATTATCTTAGTCTTAGCTATATATCTACTATAAGTGTTTCAATGTCGAAAGGGTCTTTGCAATATTGGCACAGGAGGAGGGCGGCAAAGCCGCTGCCGCGGATGCGTTCAGTTCCCAACCTATTTTCAGCAATGCCTACGAATCTCGTCGGTTACAAGGCGGGGATGACGCATCTCACAATGGTGAATGACAGGGAATCCCCCTCCAAGAACCAGGAAGTTTCAGAAGCATGCACGCTTATCGAGATTCCGACAATGGAAGTATATGGCATGCGCCTCTATTCTAGGGATGACGCCTCGAGATATAAGGAGACGAAGACAGAGATATATGACAATAAGATAGCGAAGAAACTAGGCATCAAAAACCTCAAGAACGATGAAACTAAGATCCCTGAACTTAAAAGCAAGATCGACGGGCTGATCGACGTATCCCTCCTGATCGCCGCCTATCCTCAGACAACATCGATGTCTAAAAAGCATGTGGAACGGTTCGAGTCAAGAATCGGGACAACGGACATAAAAGCGAAGTTCGATTTTGCAGAGAGCCTTATGGGTAAAGAGATAAGGGTGGCCGATGTCTTCAAGCAGGGCGAAATGGTGGACATCTTGACGATTACCAAGGGCAAGGGGTGGCAGGGCGTCATAAAAAGGTTTGGGGTGGCTAGGCTCCAGCACAAGGCGACCCAGAAGATAAGGCATGTGGGCACTCTTGGCCCTGCAAACCCTGGGAAGGTGCTCTATTCTGTGCCCCAGGCCGGGCAAACAGGCTACCATTACAGGACGGAACATAACAAACGGGTATTGAAGATAGGCACCCCCGAAGAGACAAAAGAGGTAAATCTGGAAGGGGGCTATCAGAACTACGGCGTGATAAAGGGAAATTATATCATAATAAAAGGATCTGTGGGGGGTCCTGCGAAGAGGCTGGTCCGTATAAGGAAGGCAATAAGGGCAAGGAAGAAGGATACGATAAAAGAGCCGAAGATCCTCAACATAAACACCAAGAGGTCTTGAAGGTAATTAGATGACAAGCGTTAAACTATTTAATATGGAAGGCGATTCCGTACAGGAGGTGGAGCTGCCAAAAGAGTTCAACCAAACCGTGCGCAAGGACCTGATAGAACGTGCCGTTACTGCGGAAAACACATTGAATCTGCAGCCCCAGGGACACTTCCCTCTTGCAGGCATGCAGACAACGGCGACATATTATGGCGCCATGAATTCCTATAGGACAGGGCGGCATATGGGTGTCGCAATAAGGCCGCGCCAGAAGCTTGGCGGAGGAAGGCAGGGGCTTGTAAGGAGGATACCTTCAGCCACAAAAGGAAAGCGCGCCCATCCCCACCTGGTGGAGAAAAAGATAATAGAGAGGATGAACAACAAGGAGTACAGGAAGGCAATAATAAGCGCCATTTCCGCTACCGCATCCGCCGATTACGTTAAGATAAAGGCAATGCTTCCAATAATAGTAGACAACAACCTCGAATCCGTGAAAAGGACCAAGGAGGCACTGGTTTTGTTCTCGAAGCTCGGACTGTCCCAATACGTGGAAGAATGCAAGTCGAGGAAGAGGCTGAGGAAAGGGTCAAGCGGGTCTTCGATACAGAGGAAATATAAAAAATCCGTATTGGTCGTAGTCGCGAACGATAAGGGCATAGTGAAGGCCGTAAGGAACATAGCAGGGGCCGATGTCTGCACTATAGACAATATAAGGGCGGGCCTTTTGGCCCCTGGCGGGAAGCCAGGCAGGGTGACGGTTTGGAGCGAAGGCGCAATAAAGAGCATAAACGACTCGGTGGGCGCTCTCTCTCTAATCAGATAGGTGTTATGGATGAAAGTGCTCCAATATCCACTGGCTACGGAAAAGGCGATCACGCAGATCGAGCGGAACAACGAGATTACCTTCATTGTAGATTTCCGTTCTACGAAAACGGAGATAACGGAGGAGTTCGAAAGCACATTCAAGGTGAAGGTCGATTCGGTCAATATAATAAACCAGTCCGACAACAACAAGAAAGCGGTAATAAAGTTGGACAAGGCGTTCAAGGCTGGCGACGTGGCGATAAAGCTAAAGATTGTATAATCGGTGCATATTTATGGGAAAGAAACTTCATCAGCAACGGAGGGGGAAAGGCACCAACGCCTATAAAAAGTTGCCCAACACCTTCGATCTCAGCGTAGATTACGCCGGACGGGAGGATACGGATACTTATGGCGAGGTCAAGGCGTTGTTCAACCACACGGGGCACACCGCCCCCCTGATGGGGGTGATATTTGACGATTTCTCAACAGGCACGTTCCTGGCCCCCGAAGGCATAAAGATAGGCAACAAGATCCACATCGGCCCAGAAGCCGTATACACGCTCGGAAGCGTCCTGAAGCTTTCTAACATCCCGCGCGGGATGCCGATATATAACATAGAGCTCAAGCCAAGGGACGGCGGCAAGCTTGTCAGGTCTGGGGGAGAGTCGGCATATATATCCGCGCAATCCGAGAATTCAACTACGGTTGTCCTTCCCTCAAAGAAGACGGTGTCCCTGAACAACGATTGCAGGGCGCAGCTAGGGGTCGTTTCGGGCGGCGGCAGGAAGGACCAGGTGATCGTCAAGGCGGGGAAGAGCCATTATATGCTTAGGCCCCTCAATAGGATGTGGCCTACCGCAAGAGGGGTAAAGATGAACCCCGTGGACCACCCATTCGGCGGCAAGCAGCACCACAAGGGCAAGAGCAGCATGACATCAAGGAATGCCCCGCCAGGAAGGAAGGTCGGCCATATAGCTGCCAGGAGGGTGGGCAGGAAGAAGAAGTGATCACATGGTCGAAAGAATAGCATTCAAAGGGAGAACTGCAGAAGGCGTAGGGTCGATGCAGCCGGAGGAATTCATCAAGTCCATAAAATCGAGGGAGCGCAGGTGGATCCGGAGGAATTCCCTCCAGCTACGGTCCCTTATGGATAAGATAAAGGAGTACAGGGAAACGGATATGAAGAAGCCCCTAAAGACCCATACAAGGGAAGCGGTAATCCTCCCTGCATTCGTAGGGCTTGACTTCGCCATCTACAACGGCAAGGAGTTCACTCCGGTGCACGTAACGGCGAACATGGTCGGGCGCAGGCTCGGGGAGTTCTCATATACCACCAAGAGGGTGCAGCACTCCAACCCTGGAATAAGGGCAACGAGGGGCAGCAAGTTTATAGCGGTGAAGTGATTGAAGTATTCATTCAACTCTGATAAGGGGGGCGTGGTGTTCGGTGGCGAAGAGAACATCAACGCAAGCTTTAAGGATCTCTGCGCAGTTGCAGATTCAATACGCTACAAGAGCGTGCCAGCCGCAACCGCGATACTTGAGGGGGTGTCGAAGGGCGGCAAGGCAATCCCATACAGGCGCCATAACAAGGGCATGGGTTCCAGGCACGAGCTCGGTGGGAAGAAGGGCAGGTATCCCTCAAAGTGCGCCAAAATCGTGCAGAAGGTGTTCCAAAATGCGGTTGCAAATGCAAACAGGATGGGGCTCAACACCGAAAGCATGTTCGTAGTCCATGCCTCCGCCAACAAGATGTCGATAGTCCACAGGAATCCTTCAAAAGGGGCCCTCTCTTTCGGCCGCGGGATGTACGGGTATGGTTCAATACGGAGAAGCGACCTGGAACTCTCGAAGGTCGAGATTGCAATTTCCGAAAACGCCTCTATGCTTGGCAAGCGCGCTTCTAAATCTATAGACGCCCAGAAGATCCGCGCTGCGAAAAAGAAAACAGCGGCTCCCGCGCAACCGGCCGTTAAGGGGAAGGCAAAACCAAAGGTAATTGAATGACCGTAGAAAGAAAATTCATAGAGGACGCTGTAGTAAAGCTAAACATGTCGAAGTACCTTGCCAAGGAGCTATCCCGCGCGGGCTTTTCGGGGGTCGATATCCAGAAGACGCCGGTCCTCACAAGGATAACGGTGTACGTCATGTTTCCGGGAAGGGCAATAGGCCCGGGAGGGAAGACGATAAACGAGATAACCGAGAACATAAAGAACAGGTTCGGCGCACAAAACCCGCAGATAAGCGTGGTGGAGGTGCAGAATAAGATGCTGGAGCCGATGCTTGTGGCAAAGGATCTTGCCGAGAAGCTCGAAAGGAACATGAATCCCAGAAGAATAATACAGTTTACGATAAAGAGCATAATACTCAACGGCGCGCTTGGTGCCGAAATAATCCTCAGCGGGAAGCTCGCCGCAAAGGGGGCGCGGGCAAAAACGATAAGGAAGCTTGTCGGGCACATGCCCAAGTCCGGAGACCCCGTCAAATACGTCAGGGAGGCAAAGGTGGCGGCATACCCCAAGTACGGAGCAATAGGGATAAAGGTGAGGATCCTCCCTGCCGGCACCATATTGCCGGGTTCGGCGATGAAGGTAATAGAGATACCCAAAGAGATAATGAATTCCTGATAATCCCTGATATGAAATGGTATTCATGAGCGTGATATTGGTAATACTGGTAGCATTCCTATCAATGTTCATCCCTGGGTTCCTGCTTTCCCTTGCGCTCCTGCGTAAGACGGAGCTGCACATATTCGAGATAGGGGTGATAGGCTTCATCTTCGGGATGGTGGGCCCCGCAACCCTCACCTGGATGGAATCATATCTCATCAACTACGTTCATTTCTTCTCCTTTTCCCTGGAGCTGTTCGAGCTCAATATCCTCCTGCTTACGGTAATAGGCGCGGCGCTCTGCTATAGGGAGGGCGTATTCGACAGCATACTGAAGAATGGCGAATCAAAGCCCTCGAGCGATGTCCATTCTGGGCACGATGCCGGGCTCCACATGGTCCGTGCGAAGCTGAGGCAGTTTGCTGAAGGCGCGCAGCTGGTGGAAAAGCACATCCAGGAGGAGGAAACGCTGAAGCAGAAACAGGAAAGGGAGATAAGTTCTATAAAATCCGGATTCAACGAGGAGGAGCAGGGCAAGATACTCGCTCTCCACAAAAAGGAGCTGCACGAGCTTGTCCACGGGCACGAGGCGAAGGAGAAGGCGCTCCTAGAGTCGCTAGAAAAGAAGCAGGACGTTCCAGCCAAAAAGAAGAGCTCCTCTCTCATCTGGTGGGTGCTCCTCGGCCTTATGCTGCTGTCGTTCGCTACGAGGATAGCCAACATTTCTACGGCCCCCACATTCTTCGAGTTCGACCCCTATTTTGACATGATAGACGCCAAATCAATATTGACGCTCGGGTACCAGTTCCTGCTCGATCCGTCGGCATGGCCGGTTGTCCCGATAGGGACGAACCACAGGATCCAGCCGCTGATACCTTACCTCGAATCCTATTGGTATTCGCTTGCGAATGCCATGGGTTACCATCATGCTGCGTTCAGCAATTCCCTCATGAGCTATGTCGGAGGGTTCTACCCCCCAATCGCGGCCGCCCTCCTCACGTTTGTGATATTCGTATTGCTGTATCACGAGTATAATGAATATGTGGGGCTCATAGGCGCAGCCTTGGTCACGACCATGCCCACCCTTGTAAGCACCTTCGTCGCGGGAGAGCAGCTCCTGGAGCCGTGGGGGATATTCTCCCTGTTCTTCTTCTTTGCGACCTACCTGCTGGCGGTCAGGAACGTCAAGAATAAGAGATATGCGATCCTGGCAGGCATCGCTTTCGCATCGACATTCCTCGGCGCCCACTACTATACCGTCGATACCGGCGTGCTTACCATATACATACTAATGCAGGGCGCCATAGACGTCTTCAGGAACAGGAGCAATATCGACTTCTACAAGATGAATGCAATCGTTATCCTGGTAATCGCCCTGTTCTTCGCGTTCTACCACCCCTATCAGGCGACCCTTGGAAAGAGAATTCCGAGCATATTGGGAATACCTATAACCCTCTCGGGACCCATCCTTGCGCTGATCGTGGTGCTGGTTTTCGATTACGTCCCCAAACTGGCCAAGAACATAAGTGTGGTTAAAAACAACAGCCATAACAAGGTATACGCGGGATGGTTCCTTCTCCTGCTCATAGCAGGCATACTCGCCATCTTCTTCACCCCGCTGGGGAGCGCTGTTAGGGGCTATCTCAACCTGAGCGCAAAGTTCACAACTCCCTCAAGCCCTCTTTTCATGACCGTGCAGGAGTTCATACCTACCGGGCTGATGTACAATTTCGGCGGACCATCAGGATTCGGATACATCGGGAGCGACATCGCAGGCCTCCCGCTCCTTGTCTGGATCGTATGCGCATTGGCAATAGCCCTAATCGTCATTTCCGTAATCTATAGGGAAAGCAGGAGCGGGGTGTTTTATCTCGCAATAGCCCTTCCCCTGATGTATGCCGCATTCAGCGAAGTGAAGTACCTGCCTCACTTCGGGGTCGCGTACATAATGCTATTCTCCATCCTGCTCGGCGAACTCGTTTTGATGTCCAGGAGGGGGTGGAAGCTCCCTTTCCAAGCATCGGGCGCATCACACATTCCCCACACTGACAAAAAGAAAATGCCGATAGACGAGAAGCTGATATACCTTGTCGGGGTATATTTCATCTCCCCTGCCCTTGCCGTCGCTTACTTGGTGTACTTGTATATCAATGGCGAAGGCAAACAATCCGCCGATGGGGCAAAAGGCGGAAATTTCAAGATAGTGGCTGCCCTCTCTGTTGCAGCGGTGCTGATAGTTGCAACAGCCGTGACGAATACCCCTACGTCCTTGCCATCCGGGGAGATCGGCACGGTGTCCCAGACGCTCGGTGCAGCATTGACATATAAATCGGCATCGCCCTCTTCCTCATGCAATACGATAACCGGAAACAACAATGCGCTCGGCGCATCGATGTTCTGCAACACCGTTCCCTCCTACTGGTTGAGTGCCGCCGCCTGGATGGCGAGCAACGTAGGCCCGACAGGGCCGAGAATCCTGTCGTGGTGGGACTACGGGGACTGGATCAACTGGTTCGGCAACAGCAATGCGGTGCTCAGGGGCGACAACTCTGTGCCGACCGAGGACTACGCTACAGCGGCAAATTACGTACTGGGCAACGCGGATAATTATACGACAAAGGTACTCCGGAACTTCATGGAGACGAACCAGACGAAATATGTCCTTTTTGACCAGGGGCTCGTGAACAAGTGGGGTGCCCTTGACTTCCTGGCATGCATCCATACAAACGCGACGTCGGAATCTTTCGCAAGGTCTGTCGGAGCATCGCAGAATCCCCCTGTGCCTTACCAGCTAGGCACGTCGCCATGCGAGATATCCCACGACCCACAGATGGTGCTCGTTCCATTGGAAGCACTGATACCATCCAACCAGACCCAGCAGGTCCGCGGGCTGTACTGCCCGATATCCAACAGCACCACCCTCTATGCGAGAGGGCTTGTCGCATCGGGCGGCGGCCTTACGAACCAGACCGTATGCGTCGACCTTAGCCCGAGCAACAACGGCGTGATGCAGATATACAACAATACGGCCGGCAAGACCAACGCGGTGATAAACGCGAACTTCTACCTCGGCCTGACAAACATCGGACAGACGAAGTTCGTCGAGTTCCTTGAAATATACCTGCCAAATTCCAACGGCACGATAACCAACCCTCCTTCAGGGTTCTATACGTCGAACTTCTACAAAGGGTTCTTCCTTGGGCACCTTAGCGGGTTTACCCAGGTATATCCAAACAACGCCACAGGTATAAACTACGTCAACGGCATATACCCTATAAGGATATTCGCCCTGGACAACTATACTGGCGGAACTCCAAGCGTGCCCGTAAAGCCCTCTTGGGTTCACAACAACTATACGTTGCCATGACGTAAGCAATAAATTCATTCCATTGAGATAATAAAAAGGGGCTTGTAGCTCAGCTTGGTTAGAGCGCCGGTCTTATAGCGGGTTCAGGTAATACCCCTAAGAGAGCCGTAGGCCGTGAGTTCAAATCTCACCAGGCCCAAACGTTAATTTCCCATATACCTGTGGTTTCGATGGCCGGATGTATCTTTTGCAGTCTCCAAAAATCCGAAGGCGACATAATCTATAAGGATGACTGGTGCTATGTCGTTCCCGACAGGTATCCGATCTCCAGGGGGCATATCCTTGTGATCGCCGTAGATCACTATTCCGACATGCTTTCAACGCCGGAAGACGTAATCGGGCACATGTTCATTATAGCGAAAAGATATGCAAAGATAAACGTCGCCGTGAACGAGGCAACCGGGGTAAACATAGGCACCAATGTCGGCAAGTCCGCGGGACAGGCGATAATGCATTTCCATATCCATGTAATACCCAGGTATGACGGCCAGGAGCGCATATTCGATTTTGGCAAAAACAAGGAGCTTCTTCCGGAAGAAATGAAAGATATGGCCCGTATTCTCAAGGGTGCGGCTGCAAAAAGTCAGTAGTGCCTGTGAAATTCCCAACCGCAGGAGCTGCACCTATATGCGACATACCTGTTCGAGCTCACGATTCTGACGATTGCGCTCTTCCCAGGGATCATGACGGTATTGCACTTCTTGCATATGTGCGGCTTCATAGAATTAGGGATTCTCACCTTGTAATGCGTGCTTATTTTCCTTATGAGCTTCACGTACTTCCTCGCCGTTTCCATGTCCCCGGTAGCCTTGTCGAGACATAGCGAAAACAGTACGGAGATGCGTGCACCGGCGATCTCCCTGCTTATCCTCCTTTGCGTACTTCTCATCCTGGCCCCCCTGTTTTCGTTCCTGCTGTTTCCAGCCTCTTGAACATCTTGTCCAACGACTCCTCCAAACGCGATTCCGAATCGTTGATCGTTATCGTGTTTCCAGAAAATTCTATCGGGTTTCCGGAAGGCACTCCCCTAAACAGAGAAACAAACTCCCCGAGCTCCTTTACTTTCATGACCGCGATCTTCCTGCCTTTCACCGTGTTCGTCCTTGCGATTATCTTGACGGCGTTGTTAATCGCCACGACGAGCTTTCCTTCGGCGGCGAACTGCGTAACCATGTCCAGCAGCGGCCTGTATTCATAGGTCCTGTTGGCATCAATCCCTCTCCCATCGATCATTATTATCCCGTCATAATCCCCCACCGATACCGGAGACGCGCAGATGTCCGCCTTGCATATGGCGCCATGATATCCCTTGCACACCCTGGCGTAGCTAAAGATTTTATAGTCCTCGCCCCATCTGTCTAGGAACATCCTGACCTTGGACAATGACTCGTCCTTGAACTTTTCCGAAGGAACAAATACCAGGAACCTCATGGGACCACAATGCTAATGGCCTGCTAAACTATAAAAACTATTTCTTGGACAGCGCGTCAAGAGCGACTTCCTTCAGCAACCTGACAAGCATCTTTTCGTCTTTCTCCATGGTAGTTACCTCTATGCCGACTCCGTAGCTGTCCGCCCGGAAATAAGATATATAGACGTCCATCTCTAGCACGAGCTTCCCTATATCCTTTATCTTCATGACCTTGCGCCGGAACTCCTTTTCGAATTTTCCAAAATCCCTTCCCTTTTCGAGTTCCACCCTGAAATTAACAATCCTCTCGTTGCTCCTCCTGTGGTTTAGTATCAAGGAAGTGCTGATCAGGCCGTTTGGTATGAAGGCGGGCACCCCGTCATCCATCACCACTTTCGTATAAACTATCCCTATCTGTTCGACAACCCCTGTAACCCCCTGCAGGAATCCCTCGTGCGGGTACGATTCCTCCTTTATCACGTATTGCCATGCAGAGATCGTTATCCTCTCCCCCACCGAGAACGGCCGTGTCGAGAGTATAGATATGCCGGCAAATACGTTTCCAAGGGTGGTTTGTGCGGCAAGACCAACTATTATGCCAAGGAAGCCCGCACCTATCAGGAGCCCGGTCACGTTTATATTCAACGCCTCCAGCAGTACGACCGCCAGGACGGAATATGCGAACAATTTGAATAGGTCTATAAGGGCGTCAACATCTTTCTGTATCCCCTTGGCATCCCCGTACGCCTCCATTCCCCCTGTTATGATATTGATCACCACAAAACCGAACAGGGCGGTGAAGACGAACTTAAAAATGACGGGATATACCACATATGGCGAATAGGGGGCGCTTTTCATTAGGAGGTAGACGCCAACCAGCACGATGGCTAGTGCTATTAATACAGCCAAGCTCAAACGTCTGTCCAACAAAACACCGCATATGCATTGCAGAGGGCGCTATCCCTCTATGTATGGCGCAAGGTAATAGATAAGCGATGCCTCGCCGATCTTATAATCGATCTTTAAGGGCTCGTCATTCTTCATATGCAATGTTATCGAGGAATCCAGGGGGCACCCTCCCACGATCCTTTCAAGATATTCCAAGTTAAACGTCGCAGAAGTCGCCTTTGAGACGTCAATCTTCTTTATCATGTCGGCGCTGTCAAGGTGCTCCTCCTCCAGTTCTCCCGCATCTCCTTTTGCGAGCACTACGAAGGTGCTTTTATCTGTCTTGAACCCTATATAAGAGGAAAGGAGGGTCGCATCCTTGAGTATCTCCTTGAATGAATCGCTTTTAACCTCAACGAACGATTCGAAATCTATCTTTGGCTCTTTCTCTGGTTCCTTTCCGACATCTATTATGGGAAGCTTATACCTCCTCTTGCTGTTCTGGGTCGTGAACTCCATGTCGAACCGGCCGCTCGACTCTTTCATGACCAGCTGTTCCCCATTTCTTGAACTGGAAAGGACCTTGCTGAGATTGTCTAGGTTCAAGCCTACAGACGCATTCTTATCTATCGTGTATTTCGAAAATGCCTTATTCGGCATGAAGAAAGAGATCATGCTTATCCCTGAAGGATCCATTGCCTTGAGTGATATGCCCTCCTTTGTTATGTTCAACGATCCCTCGTCTATCAACGCCACTATGGAATTTATTATGCTTTTCCAGTATTTGGCATCGTCTATTTTTATTTCAAACATATCAATCTCCTTCTTTGTTAGCAACAAATAGCTTTACGGACAAGGGCAATACACTATATCGGGAAAAGTATTTAACCTTATTGGGCTTCTGATCCCTCCTTTTAGCCGTCTCCTCTCCTTCCTGTCCTGCACGTTACGCACGTTCTCGAGGCAGGGTCAAAATGTTTTAGGCAGACGCTTCTCCCGCAGAGGACGCAGACCTTCTCTGAAGGTTTTCCGCATATCGCACACAAACCATATATGTCGGGTATTTTATCCCCCTAGTTGGTCTATAATTCCCCCGAAAATCTCCACCGCCCTTTTGAACGACAGGGGCTTAAGGCCTTTATTTTTCGCATACCTGCATTGGTACTTTATGTACTGCGGGGTTATGTCGGTATGTGGATTTACGGCTATGCACCGCCCTATATATTCTTCGATTATGCTGCTTGCCTCCTCAACCGTCAGGCCCTTCACCGTAGTGAAGTAAGGTGCCAGCACGAGGTTGACTATCCTATGCCTCCCGTCAAGCACCGGCCTTTCCAGCAGCCTGTCAATCCATCCTCTGGAGGTACCTGCGTATCTGCTGGCCTTGCTTTCCGGCATGCGTATCCTGTTTTTCTTGGAATATGAGACGATTTCCTTCGGCAGGTCGTCCGCTTTCAGCGGCATCGTAGATAGCATGGCAGCCTTGGCGGCGCCGTAGAACAGCCCGACAAGATTATAACGGTCAAGATATACGATCCCTCCGCTGAGCCTCTGGTTTATCAGATCTATTCCGGAATGCTCCGAGAGCTTCAAAAAAACGAACACCGGGACCTCAAGGTTGCCATCCCTGTCAAATTTTCCGCTGATGCCGATCTCCTCCAGTATCCTAGCAATCCTCTCGCGCCGTTCGGTTTTTATCACCTTGGCGGACCTGCGCGCTTCCGCATCGGCATACTTCTCCATGAGCGCAGGATCTCCGGTCGCGCCTATAAGCATGCGAGAGTAAAGGTAGACGACTACGTAATCTGTCTTAGAATAATCCAGTCCGATGTCCCGGAACTCTATCCCCTTCGATACGGCTTCCTCTATGTGGAGTTTCGCCAATTCCATATATTTTTGCTCGATCGTGCTCATGTTCCGCAGGCTTATCACTTCCTTCGCCTCCTTCGAGAACGGGTACCTATATGCAAAATCAAGCATCTCTTTATCGTACATCCCAACACTATGTTTGCATCGCCAACTGATAAATAACCTTCCGACAGCATCCCTGCCAATGCGGCTCCGGAACCACCCGTCATTAAATACTTTACCTATTAATATTATTATCCGACGACAGCATATGTCGGCAGATTTCTTAAACCCTGTTTCGGGGCTGTACGCTAACCTGGCAGACTTCCAGCCTCGGGCGCTGGATATCCGAGTTCAAATCTCGGCAGCCCCAAATCCAACAATGTGGTTGGGAAATCCCACGCCGTTTATGGGTGGGGGATATCACGCTGGGCATGTAGTGTAACTTGGATAGCACGGCAGCTTCCGGAGCTGTTGGTTGCGGGTTCAAATCCCGTCATGCCCGTC
>JAKARM010000006.1:0-7064 GCA_021822165.1 Microcaldota archaeon
ACAGTAAAGGCGATAAGATGAGGTTCATCGACGGAGGAGGGGAATCAGGCTAGATTTCTAGCATATGCTGTTTGGTTGTTTTCTAATTTTTCTATTTTATCCAATTCCTGTTTTCAGCGTCAGCTCCCCGTCTTGTCGAGCTGCTCTATCCTCCTGTTCTGCTTCGACTCTGCGTTGTCGAGCAGCCTGTAGCACGTCTCCCCGACAAGCACGTCCGATGCGACAAGGGTGCTTATCTCGACGCCCCTGATCCTCTCGGCGATTTTCGCTAGCTCCGCCTGTAGCTCCCCGTCGGAAAGGATGGGGAGGATGAAAAGGATGCCGTAGACAGTGTATATGTCTCCTACGAGGGAAAACTTGTTAATGGGAGAGTTCTTCCCCTCTATGATGAAATTTAGCAGCTCCCTGTGCGTCCTGTTGAACTCGCCGCGGTCTATTATGTCCATGAGTATCAGCGCGTTATACTTTACCCGCACGTTCCTTTCGGTTATCGTTACGCCAAGCACCACCCCTTTCTCCATGAGGCCGTAATATGCCGCCCTCGCGCTGCCGGGGGATAGGCCGTACTTCCTGTCTATCCCTGCGAAACCGGCGAGACCGTCGGAATTCAGCTCCTTGAGCAGCGCATACTCCCTCCAGAGCAGGCTGTCCGGCCCAGGCCGCGAACTGCTCTTGGTCCTATGCCACACCCGCTCCCGCAGCAGCGAAAAGAAATCGTCCCTCAGGGGTATGTACCCGTAGGTGTGGTAGAACGGGCTTATCTGCCATTCCGAGGAATAGTCCTTGAGCTCCGCTGACGACCTTATCGCGGTAATCTTCTCCGCAAGGCTAAAGCTGCTCTCGCCGAGCAGGTAGACAAGGAGGTCGTACTTGCCCTTCGTAAGCATCGCCAGCTGGACCCTGGGTTCGCTGTCCATCACCTTCCTTATGGCCTCGGCGGGCGGGACCCTGCCCCTGAACTTGACAGTCACGATGAAGGGCAAGAACCCCAGCCTCTCCGTGTTCACCTCCGCGACGTAATGGAGCCCGTACGCCTTTCCGAGAGCCTTTATCCTGCTTGCGAGCGCTGCGGCCCCCATCCCGGACTTCCTCGACATCTCGGCATGCCCCACCCTGGCGTTCGCGCTAAGGAGGTTCATCACCTTCCTGTCCCCCTCTGCGAGATCTAGCAGGCGCACCTTCCGGTTGTCCTCCATTACGCGCTCGAGGACCATGTCGGCCCTTTTCTCGTGCCAGACGACCTCGCCGCCATGCTCGGTTATCATGGCGACCGCACTGGGCAGGTCGTTCGCCTCGAAGAACCGCTTTTTTATGAAAAGGGTGCCGTCGTCGCTTATCCTCCCTATGTAGACCGACTTTGTCTTCTGCCTCTTCTCCTCCTTGAGCCAGATCCGCTTCTGGCTGTATATGTAGTACCTTCCGCGTATCTTCGCGGCTACGAGCTTAGAACCAGGATGCTCCGACTTGACCCTCTCGAAGGCCTCCATGACAGGGGGCGGAAGCTTTTGCATACTTTTACAAAGTATGTTTATATTATATAATTAAATGCTTTAATTCTTATACTGCAATAAATAAAAAAATGAGGGAGATAAGCATAAATTTTACCACAAACCATGGCATAAATGAGGGGGTTTTGGGGGTGTTGGCGAAAGGTATTTATATAGATAATGACAGAACCATCATAAGTGTGGGAGATCATGAGTAATCGGGCCCCCATTAATCCCCAATTAAAAGTGTGTCTCCGTAACAGGAACACCGCCCAAAAATCCCAAATAAGGCTCCCACACCCATTACCAAATCTCACCCTGCCCCGCCAGTTTCTGGCGGGGCCAAATCCCCACTGCGGAAAGCAACCTCGGAAAGGGGATATGCCACAAGGCAAAGACGGAACCCGGCCCGGACGGCAAGGAGTTCGCCATACAACCCGCGGAGGTGAAAGGATAAATACCTTGCCATGGATAGAATATACCAGTCATTGAATTGGCTTGAGTGCGGCAGGCGATTACTGGTCGTATGATGTTGCTATCCTGGAAGCCTTGCTCCTCGCCGCTGTGCCCGGCGCAGCCGGATCACTGCTAATTCGTCGATAACTAAAGAGATTAAATGGTGGATATATGTACCCGAACCCGCAGGCTTATGATAGAGGTGTGATGTTCAGTCCGGACGGAAGGCTTTTCCAAGTGGAATACGCAAAGGAGGCCGTGAAAAAGGGGGCTACATCCATAGGGATAGTGGCCGACGAGGGGGTCGTGCTCGTTGCGCACAAAAACCTTCTCGAGCCGCTTGTGATCCCGAGCACGATCCAGAAGATATTCAAGGTGGACTCATTCATAGGGGCTACATACAGCGGGCTCGTCTCGGACGGCCTGCACATAGTGAACATGATGAGGAACAAGACCCAGACGCACAGGATGGTATACGACGAGACGGAGTCGGTGGAATCAACCGCGAAGGACCTATCGGAAGAGATGCAGATGGTCACCCAGTACGGAGGGCTCAGGCCGTTCGCAGTATCGGTGCTCATAGGAGGGGTGGATACGGAGAAGAGGCTCTTCGAAGTAGAGCCCGGGGCCTCTTTCCTCGGGTACAAGGCGGATGCCATAGGTGCCGGGAAGAAGGTCGCGGAAGAGATACTCATAAAGGAATACAAGGAAAGCATGAAGGTCGACGACGCGATATCGCTGGCGGTAGGCATAATAAAGAAACTGAACGAGAAGAAGCTGACCGCAGACAACATAGACCTCTCCGTGATAAAGGAGACCGTCGGATACAGGATGTATTCTTCCGCGGAGATCGACAAATTCATCTAAGGGTTATCCAGTGCAGTCGAAGCAACCAAAGCTGTTCATCGCCAAGTACAACGTGCAGGGTGAGAGCTTCGAGGTGTTCATAGACCCGAACAAGGCCTACGAGTTCATAACGGGGAAGAGGAGCGACCCGCTGGCGGTAGTCGAGAGCGAAGACATATTCAAGGATGCGAGGAAGGGGGAGCACCAAAAGGAGGAAAAGGTGAGGAAGGTCTTCGGCACCACCGAACCCGCGAAGGTCATAAAGACGATACTGGAAAAGGGGGACGTTCCGATAACTACGGAGCAGAAGGAGAAGCTCGCGATGGAGAAAAAGAGGCTCATCATCGAGATTATATCGAGGAACTCCATAGATCCGAGGACGAACGCCCCATCCCCGCCGTTGAGGATAGAGAACGCGATGAAAGAGGCGAAGGTCTCCATAGACCCGTTCAAGGGGGCGCAGGAACAGGTGGAGGAGGTCCTTAAGAAGATAAACACGATTATCCCGCTGAAGTTCGCAAAGATAAGCATAGAGGTCGTGATACCTCCCGAATACGCCAACCGCTGCTACAGCATACTCAAGCCATTCGGGATCAAGTCGGAGAAATGGCTCTCGAACGGAGGGCTGGAAGCGGTGCTCGAGTTCCCCGCGGGGATGCAGAATGATTTTTACGCAAGGATAAACAACGCCACGCAGGGAAACGCGCAGACGAAAGTCGTATAATGCCAGCACGGTGAATTTTTGAAAAAGATCGTATTACCAGGAGACCTCATATCGGAAGGGGATGAATACACCCCGAACACATATACGGAGGGCGGCAAGATATTTTCGGCAGTCGCAGGTATGTGCACGGAGGACAACAGGGTGGTCCCGCTCGAGGGCTCATGGACGGCGCGCACAGGCGACATAGTCATAGGCACGGTAACCAACGTAGGCAGGAACGGCACTTACGAGGTGGAGCTCGAGCATTTCATGAAGGGCATGCTGATGGACAAGTTCGGAAGGACCACATTCATAGCCGGAGACGTAGTAGAAGCGATAGTCGAGAGGGTCGAAAACAGGAGGACGGTCATACTCACCAAGCCCAGAAGGCTGCACGGCGGGACGGTGATAGAGGTAAAGCCCTCGAAGATACCGCGCATAATAGGCAAGAACAACAGCATGATAAAGCAGATATCGGAAATCACGAAATCGAACATCGTCGCAGGAGAGAATGGGATCGTGTGGATCAAGGGCGGCGATACCGGACTCGCGGTGTCGGCTGTGCAGGAGATAGAGAGGTCGGCCCACATTTCGGGACTGACGGACATAATACAGGAGATGCTTCTTAACAAAGGTAATTGATATGGGATCGTCAGCAGACAAACCGAAACTCATAATTAACGGCAAAAGGGTGGACGGCAGGGGCTTCAGCGAAATGAGGCCTATGAAGATAGAGGCCGGCGTGTTGAAGAATGCCGACGGATCGGCATACCTGGAGCAGGGAAAAAACAGGATACTTGCAGCCGTGTTCGGGCCGAAGGAGGCCACGCCTAGGCACATGGCGAAAGCGGACAGGGCGATAATAAAGTGCAGGTATGCGATGGCCCCATTCTCCTCGCTGAGCGAGCATGGAAGGAGCGGGCCCAACAGGAGGGCGGTGGAGATAGCCAAGGTCATCAGGGAGGTGTTCGAGAATGTCGTAATCCTCGAGGATTTCCCGGGGAGCCAGATAGACATATCCATAGAGGTACTGCAGGGGGACGGCGGGACGAGGGCGGCAGGGATAACCGCTGCCGCAGTTGCGCTGGCAAATGCAGGGATACCCATGAAGGACATAGTATATGGGATATCGACTGGGAGGATAGACGAGCACATCATACTAGACCTCGACATGATCGAGGACAACTTCTCGGATGCCGACATCCCCGTGGCGGTGAGCCCCAGGAACAACGAGATCCTCCTGCTCCAGATGGACGGGGGCATGACAAAGGAGCAGTTCAAGGAGGCGATAGGGATGGTAATGGAATCAGGAAAGACGATAAGCAAGATCCAGAGAGACGCCCTCTTGGAGGTATACAGGAAGGAGGAGAAGAGGCACGAGAAGAACAAGAAACAGTGATGTTATGGGAGCTATTGACATTATAAAAAGCATGCACGTCAGGGACCTCATAGTGGAAGGGAAGAGAGAGGACGGGCGCGGGCTCATGGATTTCAGGAAGATAAAGGTAGAGACGAACCTCTTTGAGAACGCCGAAGGTTCCGCCATGGTGGACCTTGGCGGCACGAGGGTGCTCGCAGGGATAAAGATGGATGTGGAAACCCCGATGAAGGATACAAAGGACATGGGGAACTTCATGGTGGCAAGCGAACTCCTGCCTCTCGCCTATTCCGAATACGAGGCCGGTCCGCCGAACCCTGAATCCATCGAGCTCGCCAGGGTCACGGACAGGGGGATAAGAGCAGGCGAATGCATCAACCTGAAGAAGCTCTTCATAGAGGAGGGGAAGGTGTGGAGCGTGTTCGCGGACATATACGTCCTCAACTACGACGGAAACCTCTTCGATGCGAGCGCCCTTGCCGTGATGAGCGCGCTTTCGACAACCAAAGTCCCAAAGTACGAGGACGGGAAGGTTGTGAGGGAGGACAGGAGCGCCAGCCTCAAGCTGGATAACTTCACAGTATCGACCACTTTCGCCAAGATAAATGGGAGGATAGCCATAGACCCGACAGGCAACGAGGAGGGGGCGCTCTCTTCGAGGCTGACAATATCCAACGACGGGAAGGTGGTGAGGGCCGTGCAGAAAGGCATATCAGGAGGATGGAAGGAGGACGAGGTATACGATGCTATAGGGGCCTCGTTGGAAAAGTATAAGGAACTACGTTCCCATATCCCTAAGGTAAGGTGATTATTTGGCAAATGCTAGCATAAGGTATGGAGCCAGGATAAGAAAAAGGGCTGCAGAGATAAAGAAAAAGAAGATCGCCCTCTACAAGTGCGACTCCTGCGGAGAGATCAAGATAGAGCGCATAGGCACAGGGATATGGAAGTGCAGGCACTGCGACGCGATATACGCAGGCGGCGCATACACGCTGACTACTGGCGCCGGAGAGATTGCGAGGCGTCTCGTAGGAGGGATGAAGAAGGGATAGAATGGCGAGGATAACCTATTCGCCGTTGCAGGATGTCGTCGTCCACGAGATAGTGGAGGTGAAACTTCCGGACCTCCTAAGGGAAAGGATCACCCCCTCAGGGAACATGCCGCTCTATTGGTGCGACGGGATAGCCTTCAGCTTTTCCTCGCTCCCGATGACGGAAGAGGTGGTGAAGGAATACATGAGGGGTGTGCTGCATTGGGCAGAGGTCCATTACTCGGAGATGAAGACCTACAGGGAAGTGGAAGAGCTCATAGACGAGCATTATCCGGGCCCGATGAAGGTGCGCATCATCGATACGAGCAGATCGCCCCTGCACAGCGAGTTCGTGAAGTGGGTAAAGAAGATGAAGAAGCAGAAATAAGGAAATTATGATTATGGACCGGTGTTATAATGGCGTACATATGCATGCATTGCAGCAAGGAGACAAAGACCATCGAGGGGTTCGTGAGGTGCGTATACTGCGGAGGGAGGATACTGCTCAAGTCCAGGCCCAACCTGCAGAAGGAGATAACGACAGATTGAACCGCTTCCTGGGAACCCGGGGGACAGGCAGCTATAAAGACAGAAAAAGGGATCGCCCAGCCATCCGCCCTTGAAGGAAAGGGAGGATAACTGCGCTACTTTATCTTGGCCGTCTCGTTCCTCGACGGATCGTCTATCACGTACTTGGAGAGAACGTCTGCCGCATATGCAAGGATCTTCCTTATGTTCACTTCGGTATTGGTTCCGGTGCAGATCATCTTTCCGTTCTTAAAGAGTATTATGACCGCCTTCGGTTCCTGTATCCTGAATATCGCCCCGGGGAACTGCTCTGGCTCGTAGTCTATCGCCTTTACCTCCTTGGACAGCGCATAGAGGTCCACAGTAGCATGAAGGTCGGCGCTCACGACTATGTTCTGGATCTTTATGACAGGAAATGGGATGTCCCCGGTCAGTGAACGCTCCATGTTGTGGACCTCTTTTTTGTTCGTTTTTGGGGCTTCTTTCTCGACTTTCTTGGAAATTTCCCTCTTGCTCTTTACAACCATCAATATACACCGATACAATCAGCAATTATATCCGCGTAACACTTTAATAATCTTATGGTGGGGCATTTCCAGGGGCCGCAGTCCTGCGGGTGGCATGGCTGCCGGGAT
>JAKARM010000006.1:7164-30286 GCA_021822165.1 Microcaldota archaeon
TCTTGCTCTTTACAACCATCAATATACACCGATACAATCAGCAATTATATCCGCGTAACACTTTAATAATCTTATGGTGGGGCATTTCCAGGGGCCGCAGTCCTGCGGGTGGCATGGCTGCCGGGATCACCTTGCAGAACTTGACAGTGTCAAGGTAATAATTCTAGCATTATTTTAGGACATTGTTGAACAAACAGAAGAATGTTGCGAAGATTTTTAAAGACAATTCGCGCTAAAATATTAAGGTTAATTACATAATTTAATGTTGTGAGGGGATGGCATCAATAAAAATGATTGTATCAATTTTTCTAGCGGTAGCTGTTCTTATACTAATCTTCTTTGTTCCCCTTACCGGCCCACCAGTATATGACGGCATAAACTTATTTGGTTGGATTGCTGCTATAGTGGTGGTGTTATTTATACTCTGGAAGATCTTTCGTTGGACATAACCCAATATCTAATTATAGTATATTGGATTAATCTTACAACTTCTCCTATCGAGACTATCGCTGTAGATTTATATGGTTGGGAGTTGCAAAACTTTCAAGAAAAACCTATAGAATAGAAAGGTAAGGCTTTGGAAATTAGTGAACAGAATTAATGCCGTCCATGAATGGATTCGAAGGGGATGAGAATGCGGGTGCTAAAGATATGCCCCGGCAGATGTTGGATGATGGCGTGCGCTAAAAGCATATCGGGGCCATTGCCAAGCAGAAAAGGGATAAAAAGCCCCTCTGCCAATAGGGTGTTGTTATAACATGGATATTGCGCCAGGGGGCAACCCGGTGCGCCGCAGTGGAGATCAGATGAATCGGAATGTCGTTATTATCGGCGCTGGCATTGTCGGCCTTGTCCTAGCGAAAGAGCTGGCCTCGCGGGACATAGGGGTCACGGTCTACGACGGAAAGAAGGAAGTGGGGGAGGGGGCTTGCAAGGCATCCGGCGTCGTCTCGGTCGGCGGGATAGAGGGCACAGGGATGGAGTACAAGGATGCAATAATGAATGAACTGAGGGGGGCGGTGATAAGTGCGGGCAGGAGGAAGCTTGAGGTGAAATCCGATTCCGTGAAGGCATACGTATTCGACAGGGAGCGGCTTTCCAGGATGTTTTATAGGCAGGCTGTTGATAAGGGTGCCGAGGTCGTCCTAGGCGCCAGGATGGGAAGGGAGGAAATCAGAAAGCTGGAGGATCCCGTCATCGTGGGGGCCGACGGGGCAGTATCTACAGTAGCGAGCGCATTCGGCTTCCCGGGAATCAATGAGTATGCATTGACATACAAGAAGGAATACAGGGAGGCGAAGGTTGACGACAAGGGGGTTGTCGGAGTCTATTTCGACAGGTCGGCCAAGAGGTTTTTCGGCTGGACGATCCCCTACTCGGATAGCGTTGTAGAGGCAGGGATAGGGATAAGCGGCAATGGAAGGAGGGACAGCAGCACAGCATTCAGGAAGTTCATATCTTCGGGCCAGGCAAAGGAGGTAGAGGGCGGAAAGGCCCACGGCAGGGGTTTTGCGAGCCTCATACCGCTCAGGACCAGGAGCATCACGGCCTTAGGCAACGTCATATTGGTAGGGGATGCCGCAGGCCAGGTCAAGTCGAGCACGGGCGGAGGGATCGTCTTTGGCGCCCTCTGCGCGAAGGTCGCCGCAGACGCGATAGAGAGGCACATGAGGAATGGCAACAGCCTGGCCGCATATGAGGCGATGTGGAGAAAAAGATATGGCAGGGAGCTGGCGATCCACAGGGCGGTGCACAACGCATATTCGCTGCTCGGCGAAGGGGGGATGGAGGGATTCCTTAGGATGGGAAGCGCATTGGGGCTTGGCGGTTTCCTAAGCAGGCATGGAGACATGGACCATCCTAGCCTTATGTTGAAAAGGCTCTTCTCAGGATAACGGGAGGACGGAACCGCAACTCCGCCGTCTTCGCAGTATCTGTTTTTCCTTCCGCCCCTGCCTTCCCTTCGGCATTCTGCCGTACGCTACATCTTCCTTACCTTTGCCAGCCCCCTGTCGAATCTCCTGAAGAAGCGCTCCCATGAATAGTACTTGCGTATCCTCGCAACGCCGGCCCTCCCCATGTCCTCTGAAAGCGAGGGGGAGTCCGCAACGGCGAGCATGCGCTCCGCCATCTCCTCCTCGCTGCCGACCAGGAAGCCGGTCGACCTGTCCGCTATCGTCTCCTTCGGCCCTCCGCTGTTCACGGCTATCACGGGCTTGCCGCTTGCCATCGCTTCGAGAGGGACAAGGCCGTAATCCTCGTCGATCGGGGGATACAGCACGGCGGTTGCGCGGGAATAGAGCCCTTTCAGGGTTGCATCGTCCACTGCCCCTATGACCTTTACGTTTCCGGCAGAGCTCGCAAAGCGCACGATGCGGTCGTAGTAGCCCTTGTAAAAGGGGTCTTTCGATACAGGGCCGGCCAGGATCAGCTTGTAGTTGTTGCCCTTCTTCCGCTTTTGGAAGATCCTGAACGCCTTTATGGCATATTCCTGCCTCTTGTTCGGCGATATGCGCGACGGATAGAGGAAGTATCTCCCATCCCCGCCGTTGGAATATTCCTTATAATCTACCCCGCCGTTGAGGACTTCGGCGTCCCCCCTGCCGAGGTATTTGGAGATGCGCGACTTTGTGTTTTCGCTGTTGGCGAGGATGAGCTCTATCTCCCCCGTTATCCTCCTGTCGATGGTGCGCACCACCGCCGCCCCTGCCGCATAGAGCGGCCTCTTGTACAGCTCCCGCTTGGACTGCCTGTATTTATACATGTCGTATACCTCCCTTAGGGGAGTATGGCAGTACCACACCATCCTCTCGTTCCTGTTCCTCGCCCAATGGCTCGGTGCCATATGGGCATTGATGACGTCGTAATCCCCGGGAACCTTGAAGCCGTAAAATGCCGATCCGTACGATATCCCCTGTGCGGCCCTCCCGTAGGGGATGAGCCTCGGAAGCCTGCCGCGGCTTATGACAGAGACGTCTAAATCGGAGAATTCCGGGAAGGTGTTCGCAGGATCGTACTCGGCAGTGTATACCGTGGCGCCATAGTGCTGCGCGATCTTGAGAACGACCCTTTCGGCCCCGCCCTTGAGGGTGAGATTGGATTGGACCATAACCATTTTCATTCAAACCACGGATCTTTCCATTCAAACAGCAGGTTTGGCGACTCAACGGCACTCACGCTATGATTTTATAAGTACCATAACCATAATTATTTGCATCGGTCGCCATTTAAGGCTATCGCAGGGCATGATTATATGGACTTTGGGGAGGGACTGAGAAGCGCAATAGCAAGGCTTAGGCATGCGACCATCATCGATTCCAAGACGATAAAGGAGTTCAATAAGGAACTGCAGAAGACGCTCCTCGGCGCGGACGTAGAGGTGAAGCTCGTCTCGGAGATATCGAAAAGGATAGAGGAGAAAGCGCTGAAGAGCAACCCCCCGCCAGGGGTGACCCACAAGGAATATATCGTAGACATAGTGTACAAGGAGCTGGTAGCGCTCATGGGCGAATCCTTCTCCCCGCAGGTGAAGGGCAAGAGGATACTCCTCCTCGGGCTCTACGGGTCCGGCAAGACTACGACCGCAGCCAAACTCGCCAAGTTCTACAGGGACAGGGGGATAAGCGCGGGGGTCATATGCTGTGACGTCTCGAGGCCCGCTGCGTACGAGCAGCTGGAAACCCTATCGAAGGCCGCGAACGTCGCATTTTTCGGGATGAAAGGCGAGAAGAGCCCGGGCAGGATCGTCGAGGAAGGGCTGGAGGCCATGGCCGACGTAGATGTCGTCATATGCGACACCAGCGGCAGGAGCGGGCTCGACAAGGCGCTCATGGAGGAGCTCAAGGCGGTGGATAGCGCATTCAAAGCTGACGAGAAGATACTCGTGATAAGCTCGGACCTTGGGCAGGTGGCTGGAAGGCAGGCGAGAGAGTTCGACAGGGAAATCGGGCTGTCGGGGGTCATTGTCACCAAGATGGACGGTTCCGCGAAGGGGGGAGGGGCGCTGAGCGCAGCTAATGCCGCCCATTCCAGAGTCATGTTCATAGGGACAGGGGAGACGCTTGGTGCCATAGAGCCATTCAGCCCGGCGAAGTTCATAGGCGGGCTTCTCGGAATACCGGATATCGAGTCCCTGATAGGCAGGGTGACGGCCGCGATAGCAGAAGCAGGGATGGACAAGGAGGAGATATCTTCGGAGGAGCTCAACATGGAAACCTTCTACGCCCAATTGAAGGCGATGGGGAAGATGGGGCCGCTGAAGAACATGCTGGGAATGCTCGGGGCGGCCGACGTCTCCAGCGACGTGATCGAGAAGGGGGAGGGAAGGATGAAGAAGTTTAAGGTTATAATATCTTCAATGACAAATGAGGAGAGGAAGAACGAGAGGCTCCTGCACGAGAAGGGCAGGATACCGAGGATAGCGAAGGGGAGCGGGACGTCGGAGAGGGATGTGCAGGAACTGATATCGGAATTCAACAAGATGAAGAAGATGTTCAACACCTTCAAGAACGATAGGAATTTCAAAAAGAGATTTTCACAGTTCAAGGCGTAGGAGGATCAATAATAATAAATAAAAAGTGGATAAAATTTATCCACACCAACACGGTAATAGGGCAATAGCCCAAAACCTCTAACGCTTCTTCTTTGTCTTGGCCTTCGACTTCACAGGCTTCCTTGTCTTGGACGCCTTTGACTTCGGTTTGGCCTTCGACTTTGTAGTTGCCATTTATTTCACTCTTATTTGATATCGGCTACATATTAAGAATATTTAAATGTAACATAAATTAAACGGATAATGCATATAAGTAATTTTATCGTTGTATAACTTTTTTACCAGAATAAACATACCGGGGTTCTAATAAATTGTGTCGTGGTGCTGGAATGAGCGAATATGGGGAGAAGCTGGAAGGAAAGCTCGGCGAACTGGAGGAGGAGTTCGCCAAGACCCAGTCCAACAAGGCGACGCACAAGCATCTGGGGATATTGAAATCGAAGATCGCCAGGATCAAGAAGGAGGTGGTGGAAGCCTCGAAGAAGCAGAAGGGGGAAGGGTACTTCGTGAAGAAGAGCGGGGACGGGACGGTGGCGCTCGTAGGCTTCCCGAGCGCGGGTAAGTCCTCGCTGATAAACAGGCTGACTGACATAAAATCCAAGACAGCGCACTACGCTTTCACCACCACAACGATAATCCCGGCGATAATGATACATCGGGATGCGCATATACAGATATTCGACCTTCCGGGGCTCATAGAGGAGGCGCACAAGGGCGCGGGGGGCGGCGCGAGCGTGCTTTCCGCGATAAAATCCGCAGACCTCCTTGTCTTCGTCATAGGCGCGGACGACAGAAGGTGCAACCTCGACTTCATACTCCACGAACTCGAATCGTTCAGGATCTACGTCAACAAGGAGATGCCAAAGGTCCAGGTGAAGCGGATGGAGAAGGGAGGAGGGGTGAAGATAGAGGTGAACCGCTCAGGGATGGACGACAATACGGTCAAGGAGATATTCAAGGCCGTAGGGGAGTATAATGCATACGTGCAGATATGGGACAGGCTCAGCGAAGACGAGCTTGTGGCAATCATCTCGAAGAGATCCAGGTACATAAACGGGATAGTGGCGTTGAACAAGATCGACCTCAGGGAGGATTACGAAAAACTGGCGGAAAGGATATCCAGGAAGTACGGGATGGAAGTCGTCCCGATAAGCGCCACCAACTCGACCAACATAGACGCCATGAAGGAGGCGATATATATGAATCTTGGACTGATCAGGATATGGCTCAAGCCCCGCCTCAGGTCGGAGAGGGCGACACCGATGACCACGAAGAGGGGGTACACGGTCGGAGAGGTAGCCAGGCTCGTACATACGGAGATAGTGAACGAGCTCAAATGCGCGTACGTCAAGGGGAAGAGCGTCAAATTCGCGAACCAGAGAGTGGGGGCCGAGCATGTACTTGAGGACGGGGACACGGTGACCTTCATCACCTAGCCCGCCAAGATCAGAATACTGTGCCGAGCATGTTGAACATGCTTGTATACTGGCCGAAGGAGAGGAACAGCTGTGGGTCCGTTGTAATCACCGGCCGAAGTAGATATATCAGCAGGAACGCCGTTATCGATAGCCGTTCTATCATCTTCCTGTGCCTCCTCACATTCTTCACCATGTCTGACACGAGCACGCCGTATTCGTCCCTTATCTTATATATGTGATACTTGCCGATCACAGCTTTCGAAAGGATATTGCAGTCCTTGAGGAACCTGAGGTTGTGGGATACGCTTGTCTGTTCTAATCCGGTCAGCGAGGATATCTCCATCACCGACATCGGCCTGTCGGAGAGGGCTGCCAATATCTTCACCCTGCATCTACTTCCAAATACCCCAGAGAATAGGTCGTCGGCGTCTAGCATGAATTCACCCAGTGGGCTTGATATGTATTTGGGAGGAAGCAATAAAAACTCGCCCATATCCGACGGGACAAAAGACGTGTGAAGGCAATTCATATGAAACCTACGCATACGTATTTAAGGATTGGGGTTTAAGCAGACATGTGATTGAATGAGCGAGGGAAGATACAGGTTTGCTGCAAAAGAGGCGGGAAGCGAATGCCAGTTCGAGGCAGCGGCAGAAGAGAGGGAGCAGCTTGTAGAGCAGATAAAGGAGCACGGGCGCTCGTGCCAGCACTGCGCCAACCTCAAGGAAGCGGATATCGAGGCTGCGATAAGGGAGGGTTGAACCTCCCCTTTTGGGCTTTTTCTTTTTTTGCCCAATAACGTTAATAATCTTATTTTACAAATCCTACCGGTTAGATGTTGATGAAATATTGGGAGTTTGAAGATGCCCCGATCAAGGACAAGATAAAGAAACCTGCAATCAAAGAGATCGCAAAGGTATTCTACGAGAACGAGACGGAGGCTTACAGGTTCTCCCTTCTCCTTACAGAAGTGAAGAAGAGGGGGTCGCTAAAACTGAAGGACGTGCCGGACAACATACCAGTATCCACCGCGAAAAGGTACCTGGACAACGCCGTTGTGTTCGGGATGCTCAAGCACGAGGATAATAGGTATTCGGTGACCGACAGGTACACGAGGCCGCTCAGGAACCTCGCCGCATACATAAAAGCATGGTCGGATGCGAAAGAGGAAGAAGACCTTGACATCGTCTTTCCCTCTGCTGCAAAGGAGAGGCAGCGAAAAAGAGGTGGCAGGGGAAGAACCCCGGAAGAGAACGGAACTTAGCACCCTGGAGGGAGAATACGCGGGTTCGGTGGGAATTTCATAACTCCTGGCACAGCCAGAATGAGAGTATTTTGAACCCACGACCTTCAGCTTAGAAGGCTGTTGCTCTATCCAAGCTGAGCTACGAACCCATTAACTATCTTAACATCATCGGGGCCCTTTTCTGTGGTATCCTGAAGAATTTCTTCGCATTTTCGACAACGTGACCGGCCGCCCTCTCAACCGCCATACCCTTAGCTTCTGCTATGATATTTATAGACTTTTCCGTAGACATTGGAGTCGCCCCAACGACAGGCGAATCGCTTTCCGCCATTATCAGCTCGATGGGCATCTGCCTGATTGCCCTGCTGCGCTTGGAGGACTCGATAGGTGGGACTGATATCATGTACCCCCTGCGCTCCGCTATCCGGGCTTCTTCCTCGCCCCCATCGAAGAAATGGAGGTGGACCATGTCGGCGCCGGACTCCTCCAGCAGGCTGAATACTTCCGGCAGGGCCTTCCGCGCATGCACGCTCACAGGGAGGCGTAGTTCGACAGCGAGATCGAGCATCTTCCTGAAGACCTCTTTTTGCCTGTTGAAAACCATCTCGCCCATCCCTTCCCTGTAGTCGAGGCCTATCTCGCCTATTGCGACCACTCTGCGTGAATTTGCCCTTATCAAAAGGATGTTTTCCTCCATTTCGCCGTCGGACATCATCGCGCTCTGCGGATCCACCCCGAGCGCGGGGAAGACATTGACATTGTCGCTTATATCAAGAGCCCTCTTGTTTGACTGGGTATCTATCCCGTTAGTCACCATGGTCGTTACCCCATACCTGATGGACTCTGTTACGAGCGCCCAATCCTTCACGAGATCGAGGTGGCAATGGGAATCGAAGAGGATTGTCTTGGCAACCATGCGCGGTTCGCGGATTGCCATCGCTGTTTTCTGCATTTTACGACCATATCATGCAATTTTGCCAACATCACCAATAGGATACAACGCAACCCCTAAAAACATTATTAAGATAATAGGGATGAATATTATTATAATGCATCTGGGGAATGCGATAGGCCAGGATGATGCTATGAAAAACAGGAACGTTCAAAAATCGGACAAGGAATTGAGCAATTCGCGCAAGATGAATTACATATTGTCGATAATAATCATAGGCCTTGGGCTCGTCATAGTCCATGGAGCGCACCTCTTCGCCGCCAACTTCGGAAATACGCTTGCAGGGATAGACACCCCATTCAGCAGCGCGAACCTCGCCGTGATAAACAACGCCCCTAACAGCTATTTCCAGAGCGCAGGGGAGATGTTCCTCAACAACACGCTGAAAGACCCAGTGATACTTTCACAGGCCAATTCATCAAGCTATTCGCCCCCGGAGTTCAACGGAAAGCCCTCCGTAATATACATAGGCGCGATATCCTGCGTATTCTGCGGGGAAAACAGGTGGGCAATGGCGCTCGCGCTGTCACGATTCGGGAAGTTCGGCTCCCTTTATGTCGGATACAGCGCCATCCATGACAGCGACGTCCCGACAATATACTGGCTGCCGGTAAATTACACCACACAGGCAGGGGTCAGTTACGGGAACACCTACAACAGCACATACATATCATTCCTATCGGCAGACTACGAATCGCCCATCACCCAGGGATTCACAGTACAGCCAATATCTTACTTTATCCAAAACGCCCCTAACAGCACATATAGGGAGGCGTTGAACTTCATGAACAGCACGAACAAGTTCGGCGGTACGCCATTCACGATATGGGGCAATACCTTGGTCCCTGGCGCGGATGCCATAGTGTTCGGGAATACGACCCCGACAACTTCGGTGTTTCCGATAACCAACATGACCCATGCCGAGGTCCTCTCCCAGCTCAAGAACTTCAATGACCAGTTCGCCTGGGCGGAATATGCCGCAGCTGACGTATATGTCAGCTATATATGCGCCGCAATCAACAACAGCGCCCCGGTATGCGCCCTGCCGGCGATAAGATCCATGGAGGCGATCAGTTGATAGGCATGAATGTTTTTTATAGGAGGATAAAGGAGATCTATTCCGACCCGAAATACGTTGGGCTGAACGTCATCTTGTTCCTCGCATATTATGCGGGGGTGTATTACCTCATAAAACTGCATGGCGGGATAATCTCCCTGTCAGGGCCCATGACGCTATACCTGCTTTATGCCCTTCTAGTGACCTCTTCAATGATGATGACCCTAGCCATCTACTCCTTTGCAAAGGCAAGCTCCAGGAAAGGGGCGGCGAAGGCAGGAGGGATAGGGATATTGACGGCGGCGGCAGGGGGGTTTGCAGTGTCGTGCGGGTGCGAGATACCCGCAGCACTTTCGATAGCCGCAGTTGGGGTGAGCTCGGCGGAATTTGTGGTGGCGGACAACATAATCACAAGGTACACCCCGGAGATAATAGCCATTGCGATACTGGTGAATCTCGTTTTCATGGCATATTACCTGAACAGGCTCCAGAACGATGGATGCAAGACCAAGGGTAGAAGAACTTGAAGATTTCGCGCAAACCGGGACCGGAGAAAAAAGCTGCTTCGGCTAAGGGACGCAAGGGCAGGCCGAAAGGGCGCAAACAAAAGGAGGCCATAGTAATCTCTGATTCGTACGAGGAGGCCCTGTTGCGCAGCGTGCTAGGAAAAGAGAGGGTCGGGGAGGTAAGCCCCCGTGCGCTCCTACTTGCTGAAATCCTTTCGGGATTCACGCCCAGGATGAGGGAGATGTCGTACACAAAGGGGATCGGATGCGGCAGGACGCTGTTTAAGATAATAGGGGAGAGAAAGGGGTACGACCAGTGCGGCGAATACATGCCTTTGTTTGCCAACTTCCTGGGAAATGCGGGATATAGGGACGTAACGTACCAGATACTGCCGCACAGGATAATCGTACAGATGAAACCTCCGGATGGAAGCAACATCCGCAAGAAAATGCACCATTTCGAGGCCGGGATGTTATGCGGGTTCTTGAATGCCGCAAGCCATAGATTTGCGTTTGTTTCGGAAAAAAGCTGCACTAACGAAGGAGGGAGGGAATGCGTTATCGCATACGAACCCCTGAGGGAGGGGAATGCCGGCAGGGGCGAGGACATGTGGGAGGCGATGAAGGCCCTTGCGGCAAAGGGGTCAGACGAACAGGGCGCAGCGGCCGTAGGGGGAGACTATCATGCGCTGGTGATGGACTCGATACCTTGGGATAAATATTCCGATAGCATGAATACCCTTATGAGAAAATTTGGGGCCGAAGCCTCGGTTTACGCAGCCGGAATGAAAGAAAATAGCGGGGACATCGCAGAGAGAATAGTACGAAAGGCGGAGATGCTCGGTTTCGGGAAGGCGGACATAAAGAGGGCAGATAGACGCATATGCCTCCGTTTTAACAGGACCCTTTTCAGGAGGGGCATTAAGGAGATGGCGGAGGCGTTCGTAGAGGGGATGATAGGGAGCCGTGCGATCGGCATACATCTGAAAAAAACCCGCAGAGGGGAAGAACTCTGCCTTGATTACGGAAGGAATGGAGCCGGCAGCAAAAAAGGAGAGAGAAGGAGCAGGTTATAAATCTTTTGTGCATAATTAAATAGTCGGCATTGTGCTAGTCATGTTTCAGGAAGGTGTAATTAATGGCCTTAGAGTTCATGGACAAGATATCACCATTCATACCTTCAGTCGAGGGACCAAAGGGGCAGCTTTCGCTGAGGGAAAAGATGTTGTGGACCGCAGGGGTCATGTCCATATTCTTCCTCCTTTACAGCACATATGCCATAGGGGTCAACCAGCAGGCTGTCACGAACTCGATATACCAGATCATAAGCATCATATCGGCAGCAAAGATAGGGAGCATCATAACCGTGGGCATAAGCCCGATAGTGCTGTCCAGCGTGCTGCTGCAGCTGTTCTCGGGATCGGGGCTGTTCGAGATAGACATGAACAACCCAGTGGATAAGGGAAGGTTCCAGAGCCTGCAGAAGCTTCTCGCCATAACATTGGCGTTCGTGGAGGCATTCATATACGTGCTTACGGGTTTCGTCCCGCTGGCATCGCCGGGAATGATGGGGTTGGTCGTGATCCAGTTGGCGATAGGGGCTGTGATAGTCCTGATGCTTGACGAAACTATGACAAAGTACGGGATAACCTCAGGAATAAACCTCTTCATAGTCGGAGGGGTCTCCTATGCAGTAATAGCGGGGATCTTCACAGTGCTTATACCAGATGCAGTGGGTGCGATAAGCGCAGGAGGGGCAGCAGCGCTGGCAAACGCAGTTCTCGCGTTCGGCCCGCTCTTTGCCGCGATAGGGATATTCCTTGTCAGCATATACGCCTACGAAATGAAGGTGGAGCTTCCGCTCGCATTCAACCAAATCAGGGGAGTGGGGGGACGCCTCCCGATCCCATTCCTCTATGTGAGCGTGCTTCCAGTCATACTTGCCTCGTCAATGGAAGCCGCGCTCATCGTATGGTTCAGGATCATCGCGCATGTAACAGGGAGCTTCGAGAACCTGGCAAGGTTCATAGCCCTCTACCAGCCCGTCAATGGGGTGCTGCAGCTGAATGGCGGGATAATATATCTTATATCCCCGCAGTTCCCCTCGCCCTACACGATAGGGGGATATGGTCCATATTTCTCCTATCTGGCCACCCATGCGACCCAGCTTTTCCTGCCGTTCGGCGGGTTCGTAATGGTGCCGGAATGGGTGCACATGATAACGTACACCCTTGTGCTCGTAATCCTTTGCGTGATATTCGGAAAGTTCTGGGTAGAGATGACAGGGCAGAGTCCGAAGGAGATGTCCTCGCAGCTCGAGGAGATGGGGTGGCAGATACCAGGCTTCAGGAGGGACCCGAGGATCGTAGAGAACGTCCTAAACAGGTATATTCCTACGATAACAGTACTGGGGAGCATATTCGTCGGGCTGCTGGCTGCCATAGCGACGCTCACCGGGGCGATAGGGACAGGGATGGGGATATTGCTCAGCGTCGGGATAATATACATGCTGTACCAGCAACTGGAACAGGAGAAGCTGTATGAAACATACCCGATGTTGGACAAGATAGTGGGGCACCAGTAAATACGGAAGCCCCTAATTGCCGAATTCGGCTAGGGACTTCCACCACTTGACCTTCTTTTCGATATAGTAGTCCAACGAATAACGGCTTGTCCCCTCAAGCGCATTTATGACCATCAGCATGAGAAAAACCAGCGCGTATATGATCCCTGTGCCAATGTCTGTAGAGCTTGGGCCGTATGGTCCGCCGAACCCCTCGGGAACGCTCCATATCAGGAGACTCAGTAGGAAACCGCCGCCATACCCAACCTTCCGCATGAATCCGAAGATGAGGGATACCGCCACTGCAAGTTCCGAAAACGCAATGACGTAAGCCCAAAAAACAGGATTGGCAGACGTGGCATTCACCCAGAAAGCAAACCACCCGCTTATCAGGCTGGGTTGGCCTCGCGCCGAAAGGGCTATCAAGCTTGAAAAATTTTGCAGAAAGCCCGGTTGGAACTTCAATGAGGCATCTACCAACCACACCAAACCGAAAACGACTCTCGATACGCTCTTGAGGACAACGGCATTCTTGGCAAAAAAGCCATTGCGGTTAGGCATACCAATCAGATTCTACTGCCATGGGGAATTTATATTCGTTTCGCACGTTGTTGTAAACCTTTATGAGAAACTGTAGGCATTGTCGGGACCGCTACAGCGTCTTAACGATAGCAACGATAAGAAGCAGGTAGAGGATGAGCAGGACTATCGCGATTATAAAGGCGACCGCATTGCCTATGGCCAACTTCTTGGAAAGGTCCGCAAGCTTCGCATCATCTTCTTTCGTGGCGAAATAGACCAATAATGGGCCGAAAAAGCCTATCAGGAAAAACAGGGCATATAGCTTCTTCTTGCTTGCCGAGAGCAGCACATACACTGCTGCGATGACGTTCCCTATTCCCCCAGCCATGCCCCAAAGATACCACCAGGCGCTAGCCTTCAGGTTTTGCCCTTTTTTAAACATGGATGGATATAGGCATGATGTATTTATAGCAGGACAGGATTGCAATACCGCGCCGCTTTCCAGACAAGGCGTTATCGTCTTATCTGCTTTGTCAACGCGTAAAGAGGCCGTAGAGGGAGCAGGTTGCTAGGCACCACCAACTTGCACATAGCCTGGCATTGATGGCCAATACCGAATAGATCTTGTAGCTGTGCGGAGAACGAAGGGCGCCACGGCAGGAAAGCACCTGTAGGAACCTAGTTGGCATATAGCGAACAAGGACAAGACAGGCAGGGTCAGAGATCCCCGACCCTGCGCTTTTGAGCCCTCTTAAGCCTCTTCCTTCGCTTCTTTACCCACTTCCAGCGCATGCGGCCTTTTTTCTTCCATTTCCGAGGTATACTTCCCAATGCTTCACCGACAATAAATCTTTATCAATTTTACCGAGAGAAAAGCTAAATAGCTATCCCTGTGGCACGATGCCAAAAAACACATTAGACAAGCTGCCGTTGTGTATGGTTTTTATTATTTCACTTAGTTATTATAAACTGATAGGTTGTTTTGATGAATAAAGGTATAATAGCATTCGTATCCTTGCTGCTGATTGTCGTGTTGATATGGTTCCTCTCGACACGCGGAGCGCCGCACCAGACAGTGCCGACAAATACAATCAAGACAACAACCACAAACACCCCTATAAAATCTAACACACCGGTGACAACCAACACGGTAACCAACACCACCAATACGATAGTTGTCCCCTATGTGCCGGGCTCGTGCGGAAATTTCATACTGAATAACAGCGTTGACAACTCCACTGCGGTCGGCCAGTGCGAATGGACAGGAGGGGTTCTCGGGGTCTGGGTAGCCGCGGGAAAAAGCGGTAACGCCAAGATAACGATAGATGGCGCCAACAACAGGACATATGTTAACCAAAACTTCTCATACGGGTGCGTCGGGTTCCTCAGGAACTTTACGGCCCCGCCGCAGGAATACACAGTCATAGTCGTCACGGGAAAGAGCAACGGGACGTGCGGCAACTCATTCGTCAAGCTGAATACAACCACGGTGCCCCCGCTTCCGACATATGGATACATTTACAATGGAAACTTCTCCAACGGGAACTATTCAGGATGGAAAACGACAAACCCCGGCTTCGGAAAGGGACCCCTGAACATAAGCTATGCCGACAAGAACACTTGCTTCATAGGAGAAGCATGGAAAAACTACATAGGGGCATACTTCGCAACGACATTCAACTGCGGGATCTCGAACTCTCCAGGGAACATCACGTCCGACCCCTTCATAGTGGAAAAACCCTTCCTGAACTTCAGGATAATAAGCCCGTACGACAACGGCATCTACGTCGAGGTGCTTTACAACGATACACCATACGTAGTGGCACATTATAATACGTTCAACACCACCCTCGGGAACAACGCTTCGTCCACGTTCAGGAACGCCAGCATACCTTTGATAACCCTCATAGGGAAGAAGGTCCAGATAAAGGTCGTGGCAAATACGCTGCATAGGGAGAATTACATTGCGGTGGGGGACTTTTCGCTAGCGAATAAACCGAACGACCAGGAAGGGATACTTGTAAACATGACAGTCAGGTAGCAGTAGAAACCGTTGATACGATGGCCATCTTTATCTACAATACGCTATCGCGGAGTAAAGAGCGCTTTGTGCCGATAGACAGCGAGGAGGTCAGGATGTTCGTGTGCGGGCAGACAGTTTATGATGAAGCGCATATGGGGCATGCAAAGACCTACATAGACTTTGATATTGTCGTGCGATGGCTGAGGAGCTCCGGGTACAAGGTAAAGTACATCCAGAACATAACCGACGTCGATGACAAGATTATCGCCAGGGCGGAGGAAAAACAGATGACGCCTACGGCGCTGGCGAGGAAATACGAGGGGCTTTTCCTGGAGGACATGGAAGCGATAGGGGTGAGGGAGAATGTTGACCTCTACCCGCGATCGCACGATTACATAGGCGCCATAAGGGACCAAATCCAGCTCCTCTTTGACAACGGCTATGCCTACGCTGTCGGGGACAACGCATATTACGATGTCTCAAAATTCAGGGACTATACCAAGCTTTCCGGAATGAAAATAGAAGAGCTAAAGAAGCACAGGATAGAATCCCCGGAGGGAAAAAGGAACGTCTACGATTTCGCCCTGTGGAAAGCGGTAAAAAAAGAGACGGAACCCCAATGGGAGATAGAGGTGGTGATCGAAGGAGAGAGGAGGAAGCTGCGCGGCAGGCCGGGGTGGCACATCGAAGATACCGCGATTGTTCACTCGTTCTTCGGACCGCAATACGATCTGCACGGCGGGGCCAGCGAACTCATCTTTCCCCACCATACGAACGAGATCGCCCAATCCGAGGCGGCATTCGGCATATCTCCGTATGTAAAGTACTGGATGCATTCGGGCGTGTTCAATATACGAGGGGAGAAGATGTCAAAAAGCCTCAGGAACTACATAAGCATAAGGGAGGTCCTGTCAAAGCACGGCCCCGAAGATATCAGGATGGCGATATGCTCGACCCATTACCGCAAGGACATAGAATACAGGGAGGAGATAATCAGCAACGCAGCAAGGAGGGTTAACTACCTCTACGCGTCGATGAGCTCGTTTTATAACATGAAGGAGGGGCAGGGGGACAGGGATGGAGAGGCGCTGGCCATAGCTTCCAGGATGGATGTTGGTTTCAAGGAAGCCATGGATGACGATTTCAATACCCCTCTCGCCCTATCGAGGCTCGAAATCGCTGCCGGGGAGCTCAAGGACTTCGCGGAGAGCAACGACGCGATAGGGGAAGGGACGAAAATCGCCATCGTGGATGCCATCCGCAAGAAGGCATGGGTGCTTGGCTTATTGGAGAACGATTCCTTCAAGGAACCTTTGCCGGAAGAGGCAAGAAAGATGATAGGGGAGAGGGAGGAAATGAGGAAGAAGAGGAAATTCGAGGAATCGGATAGGATAAGGGACGATATAAGGTCTAGGTTCGGGATAGAACTGGAGGATACGGAACAGGGCACTGCATGGTCCAGAAAATCGTGGAGAGGCAAGGGTAGAACCGGCTAACCCGGGTTCTCATCATCGCCCTTGATTAGCTTTTTCCCTATCTCGGCCCTGTTCTCGAGATCCCTGGTTATCGCCTCCATATCTTCCGGTTTCAAGACCCTCTCGAAGATATACTTGGAATAGTTTATAGATATCTGTGAGATATCCATAAGTATCGTCTGCACCTCGTTCGTCTTCAACTTTATCTCTTTTTCGGGTTTGAGGACTTCCACGCCCGCGGGCGCGTAGTTGAACGCTATCCCTATGAGGGGGGCGAAATTATCCATCAGCAGAGTGACGGTGGCGCTTGTGATGTATATTCCGTCCTTCTCGAGCGGTTCCTCGATCGTACCGTAGCAGTACACGACCCCTTTCTCTTTCATAAGCTTATCGTTTACCAGGGAGAGCATTATGTGCTGCAGCTTCTCCTTGTCCTTGTCCTGCATGTCGAAATAGAGTCTCGCTAACACCCCGCCCTTCCTTACCTTCTCCTCTGTCACCATATCGACGTCATTTTTCACTGCCATCAAATCAACCTTTCTTCACAATCGCAAGGGCTTCGTCAAACCCGAGCGTAACCTCCTCCCCGCTCACGAGATTCCGGAGTTTGACCTTGTGCTCCTTTTCCTCAGAACCGCCAACAATCAACGCGAACTTGAACTTGAGGGAATTTGCATATGATAGCTGGTTCGAGATGTTCCTTTTGGTGAGATTTATCTCTGCATTCACGCCGTTTTTCCTCAGACCGTTCGCTATTTCGAGAGCATAGGGGTAGTTCGATTCGTTTATGTACGCGACGAACGTGTTTGCGAACGTATACTGGACCGAGGATGAATAATCCATGAGGTCAAGAATGCGGTCTATGCCGAGCGAGGCTCCTACCGCCTCTATCTCCCTTGGGCCGTATAGGGATATCAGCTTGTTGTACCTCCCCCCTGCGCCTATGGAGGCGCCGATCGCCCCGCTAGCATCGACCACCTCGAAAACGAGCCCGGTATAATAGTCAAGGCCGCGCACCAGGGAGAAATCCACCTTGAAGCTTCCGCGTACGTTGTACTTGGCAAGGAGCTCCATTACAGTACGCAATTCTGCCACTGCGGCCTTGTCTTTCACCACGGATTCCGCATACGAGAGCTTTTCTTCCGTTCCGCCCTCCATCCTTATGAAGGAATTTATATGTTCCAGCAGGTCCTTGCCTATGCCGAGCGCAAGAAGCAATTCATTGACCTTTTCTGCGCCGATCTTGTCCGTCTTGTCTATCGCCCGCATCGCGTTCCTTGACACCTCGGGAGTGAGCCCGGACCCGAGCAGGAGATCGTCGACGATCCTGCGATTGTTGAGTTTTATAGTATAATTAATCCCCATCTCGTCGAGAGCCGTCGCTATTGCCGCCACCACCTCGGCATCGCAAAATGAGGGAGTTCCGCCGGCGATATCGATATCCGCCTGCATGAACTCCCGGTAGCGGTTCTTCTGGGGCTCGTCCTTCCTCCATACCTTCCCTATGCAATACCTTTTGAAGGGCAGCGGAAGCTCCTGGTGCATGCCGACATAGCGGGCGAACGACACCGTATGGTCGTACCTAAGCCCGAGATCCTCGTCTTTTATCTCGTATATCAGGGTGTTGTCCTCGCCTATGGCATTCTTGGCCATAAGGACCTTCAAGGACTCGAATGCCGGCGTGTCTATCGTAAGGAACCCGAAACGCTGGAATACGGATTCGGCCTTCTTCACCAATTCCGCCCTGAAGAGGGCCTCATTGGGCATAAGGTCCCTCACGCCTCTAGGGTATGGAATATCCGCCATCTTACCAATCTTATAATCAACCGAGGTTCTTCTCTATCCATTTCTTCAGGATTTCCCTTGGAACTGCGCCTATGTTCATGGCTTTGAGAGTGCCATTGACGATAAGGAGGGTGGTCGGTATGCTCATGATGTTGTATTTTGATGCAATCGCCTCGTTCTTGTCTACATCAATCTTAACGAACTTAACCTTCCCGCCATAGTCATTTGACACTTCCTCTATGATCGGGGAGTACATCCTGCAGGGGCCGCACCATACCGCCCACATGTCTACCACGACAGGGATATCGGACTTCAGGACCTCGCTTTCAAACTGGTCTTCATTTACTTCTATTGCAGCCATTATTTCACCAAACTAATCAGCAGGAATATCCATTCAAAACATAGAATAACGAACCCTTGCTGTTGATACTCTTCCGATAATCAATTATATATAATTTGGTAAAACGTATTTTTAGTTGTTTGCTGATAAAGCAAGATGTGATGATTTTGCGCTCTGAGCCTTTTTGGCGGTGATGACGATCTTGAGTACTGAGGTGGGTTTATGAGCATATCAAGGGCGTCCATTAAAAAAATTATAAAGGACAGCCAAAACCTTAAGATGACGGACGGGGCGGCGGAGGCGATAGCCGCGATGCTGGAAGAAAAAGCCGCAAGGATAGCAAAATACGCAGTCGAAAGGGCGAAGAAGAACAACAGGGATGCGGTGCTTGCAGAGGATGTCGATTCCTACAGGATGAAATTCGGTGATTAGATCCCAAGGGAGATATTTATCTCTAGGAACGAAAATTGCGTACGGATGGACGCCATGGACGGGAAGGAAAGGGCGACCATACTTTTTGAGCGGATAGAGGGAAAAGGCATCCTCAGATCCGTCTTTGACGAGGACGGGAGTCCAACGAGCCAGACGCTGATAGATCCGGGCAGCCACACCATAAACGACATCGCCCTTGATGGTGCTGCCGGGTTTGAAGGGGTTGTAGAAAGAGAATACGAGGAAGTGGTATTAAGGAAGGCATGCCCGAAGTGCGGCAAGGCAGGGATGAGAAGGTTCAGGGAAGGGAAGGACGTCCCTGTGATGCCCATATTCTTGTGCAACTCATGCGGAGAGAGAGGGTACAGGCTGTCTGACAGGTACCTCGACGAGATTATAAGGGAGAAAAGGGAACTCTTCTCCAAGGAGGAGCAGAACGAATTGGATGCCGATCCGGATAGTTTCAAAAAGGAACTCAAGGAGTATATAATAAGAATATTTGCATCGAAAAGAGTATCTTGTATAAGATAGGTGTATTGTATGCCATTACTAATTTCTGAACTCTATGGGAAACAGATAATAACAACTAGCGGGAACAGGATTGGGAGGATAGAGGACGTCATACTGGATGTTGAAGGGGGAGAGATATCGAACCTGCTCATGACAAAGGGGGATAACCTTGTGAGGAGCGGGGATACAAGAGAGATTTTTGTCAAGAACAACATCAAGTTCAATAGGGTCAAGAGCATATCGGAGACCGTCATAATCGCGGGCGCCGATACGGAACATGGATAACGGGCATAAGCGGAACCATGACGGTTTAAGCTGATCCTCCCGCCGCGCCATGGGGCTCCTGCCGGCAGCGACCCGGGGGTTTATGCAGGCATGGAAGGGATAAATACTTTTACCGTAACCACCTACATGATTACCGCGTGATTCAATGAAGATCGCCATCGTCTCGGACCTCCACATAGGGTACGAGAGGTTCAAGGAAGACGCCCAGAGGCAGGCAAGCTCTGCCATAGAAGCGGCTACCGCAATGGCAGATGCGATAATAATACCCGGGGACGTATTCGATAAGAGAGCCCCTCCCCCCGACGTGATAGCGAAAGGGATAGAGATATTCAGGGATGCAGGGAGGAAGGGCAGCCTAAGCGGCAGGGTTGTCGGCTTTATCGGAAACAGGAAGATATATACCGATGTCCCGATAGTCGCAATACCCGGAACCCACGAACGCACCTCCGCCGAGAGGGAAAACGTATTGCAACTGCTGGGGCTTGCCGGACTCATAGTGGACACGAGCGAGGCCACGACAATCATAGGGAAGGGAGGGGAGAAAGTCGCAGTCTATGGGCTAGGCGGCCTTTCCGAAGAGAGGGTCAAGGATAAACTCAAGGAATTGGACCCCAAACCTGTCGAGGGAGCATTCAACATATTCATGTTCCACCAGTCAATATACGAGCTGCTCCCTTTCAGCGACGACTTCCTGCGCATGGACGACCTGCCAACAGGATTCGACCTTTACGTCAACGGGCACATACATAACAGGGTGGAGACAACTGCCCACGGGAAGGAGCTGCTCATACCGGGCAGCACGGTGCTGACGCAGTTGAAGGAGGGAGAGCAGGAGGAAAAGGGGTTCATCCTATTCGATACTGCCACAGGGAAGCATACGTTCGTGCCAACAGGATCGAGGAGGTTCGTCGTCAAGAGGATAGAGGCCGAGGAGGCGACCCCCGAATCTGTCGGAAGGCTCTGCGAAACGGCGCTGGAGAGCGCGATGTCCGGGGCCAACGACAACCCTGTCATAAAACTCTATGTATCGGGGAAGATCGCAGGGGGTTTTACTATAACAGACATGCCGATACACAATGTTGTAAGGAGGTATTCCGACAGGGCATACATAGAGGTCGATTCTTCGGGGTTGAGGAGCGATGAGATGCAGGAGGACATAGAGAACCTGAGGGACTCCAAGATAGGGGAACTGTCGATAAGGGAGCTCGGCGAGAGCATACTCTTTTCGAGATTGAAGGAGGTTGGGTTCGACAGCGATATCGATGTTTCGGAACTTTTCAATATACTGAGCACGCAGGCGAGGGAGAAGGCAATCAAGGATGCTGCACTGATGCTTTCGAAGACGGCGCAAGAAGGGAGGCAGGCTACTTCACCTGCGCAGTTTTCTTCAGAACGAGATATACCCCAACAGCCGTAGGGAGCTCTACCGTGGACCCTTCCTTGTACGGGCCGAAGGACTGATCCTGCATGGAAAACTCCGGGACCTCTCCAGTCTGCACAGTTATGGTGCCCTTCTGGAACGCTATGGCGTGAACTGTCGGATCGAACCTGTTCAGGCCAAGTATCCCGACCTCCTTCGCCACCAGCCCGGTATCCCCATGTATGGTCCCTGGAAGCCGTATAAGATGGCTTGGATCGTTGGTAACGTTGCTGTCTATCGAGTCGCTCTGGCTTATTGCTATGCTCTTAACCACATTCTCCCAGAACTCCGCCTTCTTAGGGATGCTCACCTTGTCCCAGTTGCCCGTGGTTATGCCGAATATCACATCGCTGCGCTTCTTCACGAGCCTCGCGGCTATCGGCCGCTCTATGCCCAGCCCAACGACGGAGTCAGTGCCCTCGTTGAGCGCCTTCACGAATGCATTTGATATCTTTCCGCCCCAGCCATAATCTGAAGGCTTCGGGCCCCTCAGCTGCACGCCGCGGATGCCTATCGTAGGGAAGAACGCCTCGGCAGACAAGCCGATTCCGGATATGTACTTGGTTATGCTTCTACGCGCATGCCGGTCAAGCCCCATCACCTCCTCAGAAGATATGTGGATATGATACCCCCTGTTTCCGCTGAAGTTCGCCCTTATATCCTTTTCCGAAAACCCAAAATCCGGTATGAGGAAATCCTCCACAAGCCGTATGGTTTCCGCCTTTACGGACTCGAGGCAATTAGGGCAGACCCAAAACGAAGGATGCGAGGGGGTGCATTTAAGATTAAGATCGTTCGCATCCAGGTCGAATACAAGTTCCGCTCCAATAAACCCTTTGTTTTCTATCGGCCTTGCAGAGGGATCCTTATATTCGGCAGAGGAGTAGGAGACAAAAGGAGGGGCGCTCTCGACGAGATATCTTGCAAGGGCGGGTACGTCTTTAAATGACATATGCCTATATGAGATCTTCTTGTCGAATTCCCCGAACCCGAACTCCCTTCTCGCGATGTCCGGGGGAGCCACAGTTGCAGACGAGTAATAGTCGCGTATTAACCGGGTCACCAAGCTTTTAGCTTTGTCATCAAGCACAGAACCACCATAGCGTTCAGAGGCAATCCATACCACCATTGGCGTAGCATCCCCTGCCGTTAAAACCGGCGGGTTTTCCAGCCGGTGTTGCTAAAGGCATTCAGCAGGCCCGACAGGCACATCAATCCGCCCATAACTGACAGACCGGGAGCCATATCCGGATTATTACCCGCATATGTGCAGCCTGTAAATGCCCCGGCAGATAGGGCCATGGACAATAATTTTATACACATGGCAATATATTATGTTTGCCGTTAAACTTTTGCCGCCCTGTCGTCCATAATGTTAGAGGTCTGGTCTCTTTGCCCGGAAAGGCCAGATACCGCACTCCAGCAGTTATAAGAATATTCGGGAGAGAAATAGATGCATGGCTAACTCGTCTGAGATAAAGCAGGTTATTATCATCAGGGCTGACGTAAAGATGGGAAGAGGGAAGATTGCCGCACAGGCTTCGCATGCCTCGTTGATGAGCTATTTCGCCGTGGAGAAAATCGACAGCGATGTCGCTTCGAAATGGCTGGAGGAAGGGGAAAAGAAGATCATATTGAAGATAGAGGGAGAGAGGGAGATGGTTGACCTCTATAAAAGGCTTAAATCGGAAAAAATACCCTGTGTGATGGTCATTGATGCCGGTTTGACAGAGGTGCCCCCTGGCACAAAAACCGCCATAGGAATAGGCCCGTGGTATGAGGATAAAGTTAACAAATTCACTGCGGTGCTAAAGCTCCTTTAGAAAAGAATGGACCGGCATGGCAACATGCTGCGGTTTGGGCGCCGCGCCCTTCCGTAAAAGATCCAGAACAGGATGCATGAGATACGGTAATATTCCCCGCTGCCTGGAATGATAGTCAATATCGCTATATTATTGGCGGCAAGTGTCCCCGGCGCCATTTTGGGCAGCAGGAGACTCTTGTCAATATAGGCAGGAGACTTCGTTGATAGGACG